>JAUIHU010000059.1 GCA_030432175.1 Verrucomicrobiia bacterium
GGCCGTTCTGAAATTGAAGAACATTCTCTCCGCTGAAGATCCTGAAACAGAGTCGGGCGACCTCAATGCTCTGAAAAAGGCTGTACTGGAATTGGACGAAACCTCCCAGCCACTGGCCGAACACATGATGGAAAAGGCGATGGACGCCATGTTGGAAAGTCAGGGTGTCTCCATGACTCCCGATCAGGAAACCAGGTGATGCTATCTCAAGTTGTTATAAAACTGCATTGACTTCATTCGTCTGGTAACTCTTTTTAATAATCCTATGCAACCCCAGAAATCCCAAACCCATGAGGAAAGCGCTCGGACTCCTCGTAGAACTTTTCTGAAATCCGGAATCGGTTTGATCTCAGCAGCTCTAGCCGCTGAAAAACTTAATTCATTTTCACCTGCATCGCATGCGGTCGAACCTATTCATGACTGTGGAGCTGCCCGGATCCGATCCAGTCTTGCCGCTTACTCATTCAGGAACCAGCTGCAGTCCAAAGATCCGGCTGAAAAGATTGATCTTTTCCGATTTATGGATTTCTGCGTCGAGCAAGGATGCGACGCCGCAGAGTTGACCAGTTATTATTTTGAATCCACCAGCTCCGATTATATTCTACAACTGAAGCGACATGCTTTCCTCTTGGGACTGGACATCAGCGGGACAGCCGTTGGAAACAATTTTGCGCTGCCATATGGAGAGACCAGAGATAAACAAATTGCTGACGTTAAAGCATGGATAGAGAGAGCCGCTCTGCTTGGCGCTCCGCATATCCGAATTTTTGCTGGTCCTAATGGAAGCCTGGACTTTGACCGCGCCAAGTCTCTTTGTGTTGAAGCCATTCAGGAATGCGCCGATTATGCCGCCAAATATGGTGTGTTTCTTGGAATAGAAAACCACGGCGGCATTGTTTCAAAATCAGAAGACTTGATTGACATCGTCAAAAAAGTAAACAGCGCATGGGTGGGGATCAATTTGGACACAGGTAACTTCCACACTGCAGATCCGTACCAAGACCTGGAACACTGCGCTCCCTGGGCAGTCAATGTTCAACTCAAGGTAGAAGTTCGCGCAGCAGGTCAGTCTTCCGAAGAAACTGACTACGACCGCATATTCAAGATTCTCGAAAAGAACCACTACAAAGGTTACGTAGCTTTGGAATATGAAGCTTCGGCCAATCCCTGGAAAAGTGTTCCTGAATATTTGCAGAAAATGTATCAGCAAATGAAATAAATTCAGCGCATAAGCACAGTGATCCAAGATTGGATTTATTGTTCCTTGGACTCCATGTTCATTTTTATATTCCCACTTGGTGAAACAATTAAAAGCCAAAATTACATTTGTAGTATAAATAACACAACGTAAGTGTATTAATCAATCTGAGGTTTCCAGGCATATCCATGCAATCGACGAGGCGTTTTTGCGTACAATGTAATTTCCCGCTGCTTTGGGAAACCTTCAGGTGAAAATTTAAACAACAAGTCTTTTCGTCAGATTAGTCAGACTGAAGGTTCTGTTAGTTCAAGAAGGTTAAGATCCTAATCAATAGACTCTGGAACCGCTAATTTTACATTAGCCAGGAAAATAAAATGTCCGTTGCGGGTTTCATGGATTGTATTTTTGCCAACTCTGAAGAAATATCGAAGCATGAAATACGATCCTGAAATGCGACTTAGAGAATTAGGAATAGAACTGCCAACGGCTCCAAAACCTTTGGGCGCATATCGTCCAGCCATTCGTGTCGGTTCTCTCATTTATCTTTCCGGGCATTTACCGATTCAGCCGGATGGGAATCTGGTTCAAGGAAAAGTAGGGGAATCAGTTACATTGGAAGAAGGAGCGGCTGCAGCGAAGTTAGCGGGGTTATCCATCCTGGCCACGCTGAAGCAGGATTTGGGTGGACTGGATAAAGTCAGTCGATTGATCAAAACAGTGGGTTTCGTCAACTGCACTGATGATTTCAACGCACAACCCAAAGTAATCAATGGATGCAGCGACCTTTTTGCTGAAGTTTTTGGTCCGGAGAACGGTGTTGGCGCTCGCAGCGCTGTTGGTGTCAACTCGTTGCCCGCCGGGATTCCTGTAGAAATTGAAGCAATTTTTGAGGTTCTGGATTGAGAATAAAAGCTATGGAATCAATTTGCGTTGGATTCATTCTCCGAAGTAAAATCTTGATAAAATTCTGAAAAGCAATCCGGGCAGATTCCATGGCTGAAAATGAGCTTAAACTTTTGATTCAGATATCGCTCCAATCGCCTCCATCTCCCTTTCTGGTCCCGGACTGATTTACAATTGCTGCACATACAAACCACACCATTGGATTGATGAGTGGTATCTGTGGGCTCCGAATGTGAATCAGTCTTCACTATCTGCCGATGATGAGAGGTCCAAGCCAGTCCCATTTCCACTGAGGCCTTGAGACTCGAAAACTCGAATGGCTTCATTAAATAACCTACTGGTCTAACTTCACGCGCCTCTTCCAGTGTGGCGGAGTCACTTAATCCAGAGACAAATAAAATTGGAACCGATCTCTCCCTGCAAATGTAGTTTGCCGTTTCTATCCCATTCATTCCCTGTCCAAGATGAATATCCATCAGAATCAAGTCAGGTCCAAAAGATTCCACAGCCAGCCAGGCATCTTCACCTTTTGAGATCCACTTGGATTCTATGTTTCTCAATCGGGACAAACCCTCCTGGATATACAAAGCCATGATCTCCTCATCTTCAACCAGCAGAACACGACGATTCTTCTGCTTCATTGTAGCCTTTCTCTTGCGTCATGTATCCTTACGTAATTATTGGTTATGGTTCCTGAGTGAAATCCACTGGTCATGGAACACCTGAAAAAAAGCCCGCCAGTGGAGCGAAAAGATGTCGGACGCAAGTATATTTAATAAAAATGCTAGAGCATTGAATATGCCACTTGTACAAAGAAGACTCATCCACCACATTTATCCATGCTCATTTCCATCGTCATACCCGCCTTTAATGAAGCGGCAAACCTTGAGGAAACATTACATTCCATTAAACAAGCCGCACAAACTTTCCTGCACCGTGGCTGGGGCTTTGAATATATAGTATGTGATAATAACTCGAACGATGGAACCAGCCGGATAGCAGAAGCGTTGGGGGCGCGTGTGGTTTTTGAGCCAATAAATCAAATCTCACGCGCCAGAAATAAAGGAGCGTCCATAGCCAAAGGCGAATGGTTGATTTTTATAGATGCGGATTCGAGACCTTCAAGTGAGCTGATGAATCGAGTGGCATTGGAAATCGAGGGGAGAACCACTGTGGGTGGTGGGGCTACAGTTCTCATGGAATCCAATCGATTGTGGTTTCGGTTTTGTGTTTCGATGTGGAATCTGACCAGCCTTATTTGCTGTTGGGCTGCTGGTTCATTCATTTTTTGCCGCAAGGACGCATTTGATTCTTTGGGGGGATTTAGTGAAGAACTTTACGCTGCTGAAGAAATCAATTTCAGCAGACGTTTAAAAAAATGGGCAAGACCTAAATCCTTGAAATTCAAAATTATCAGAGGCTATCCACTTTGGTCCTCCTCAAGGAAGGATTCACTATATACAACTTCAGAATGGATGCGATTTTTCAGGAAAGCCATTTTTTCTCCTATGAAAACATTAAAACAAAGGCAGGACTGTCAGCCTTGGTATGACGGCCGGCGATAATTGCACTCCAGATCAAACCTACCAACACACCATACATGAATGACTAATAGCTGGATTCAATTTGGGTGGCTGGCGGTTGGACTTACAGCCGCATTCATTGCGACAGTGCATGCTATTCAGAGAAGAAACTGGATTTGGCTGACAGCTCTCGCTTTGTCCAGTTTCTTGGGCGCTGCTATTTGGATCGGATTGATTTATCTCATCAGTCAGGTCGCGGCAGGAGATTTTATTCATGAACAAAGCCGTGAGCAAACAAACCCGGAAATATCTATCGAAAGATGGAGAAGAATTCGAGCGCTTGAAAAACTGAATCAAACCTCAAAATGGGAACACAATCTGGAGGAACTCAGTGAACTTTTTGAAGACGAAAACCATCTGATCTCCGCTGAAAAATATGCGCTGGAAGCCATTCAATTGAATCCGAACAACAGCTCTCATAGGTACCGACTGGCAAGAATACTTTGTAAACGGCAGCAATTTGCCAGGGCTGAAACTGAATTACACCCTTGGATTGAAACCGGATCTAATCAACCTGCCATGCTACGACTCTATGCAGAAATAGTTGAAAAACTCAATCGCTTGGAAACCTCATTAGAAATATGGAGAAGTTTGGCCTTGGAAAATGAACAACCCATTGATCT
Organism: Verrucomicrobiia bacterium; assembly: GCA_030432175.1. Taxonomy (GTDB): domain Bacteria; phylum Verrucomicrobiota; class Verrucomicrobiia; order Limisphaerales; family JAUIHU01; genus JAUIHU01. Next base: position 4,311 of record JAUIHU010000059.1, read on the forward strand.
TTTCCATACAGCACGAATGCAATATCGTTTGGGACAGATCGCAAATGCGGTACAAACACTGCAGCTGTTAGTGAACCTCGAACCTATCAATGTCGTTTACAAAGATGTAGCCGAGAATGATCAAATCTGGATTGAAGCAGGGAAAAGACTGCTTTCTGATATTAGTTTAACTAATAAATTAAATAAGTTATGAAAATAATAGGAGTCACTGGAGGTATTGGCATGGGGAAAAGCGCTACAGCAGAAATCCTGCTTCAAATGGACATTCCAGTGATTGACTCGGATGATTTGGCCAAGGAAGCTGTGCTACCTGGTTCTTCAGGTTGGAAGAGTCTTGTCAATAGATACGGAAATACAGTTGTATTAAAAGATCAATCTCTCAATCGAAAAAAAATCAGCGAAATAGTTTTTCAATCGAAAACCGAGAAACAATGGATTGAATCAGTTTTACATCCTGAGATTCGTCAACTGAGAGATCGGAAGATGAGCCAAATCATCTCCAGCAATGCTCAAGTTCATAAATTTGCTGTCGCATGGATTGTCCCACTATTATTTGAAACCAACATGGTTTCGGAAGTGAATCATGTTTGGTGTGTTGCTTGCTCCAGTTCAACTCAACTTTCTCGACTGAGGCAGAGGAACTGGAACGAAACCGAGATACGGAACAGGATGGATAATCAATGGAAAATTGAGCAGAAGATGTCGCTGGCCGATGTTGTAATCTGGAATGATTTCACCCTGGACATTCTTAGGAATCAGGTCAGTTTGGCGATCAATGAATTCGAGCAATAACAAACGTACTCAGCAAAAGATTTTGATTACTATCATCATTCTGCTGGCTCTCTTTCTTCTATCCAGGGTGATTGTCCCAAAACTTTCTCCTGCTCCAAAATGGGTCAACTCTCAGCCTCCAGTAATGGGAACTACAACTCAAAACCCTAACTTTGTCAGTTCTGTCAGCGAAGAGGATGCAAGAAATGTCGATCCTTTAACCATACCAGCTGAGTGGAGTTCTACAGAATACCTTGAATTAATCAAACAGACTGCCGTGGAGGAATTTGGTTGGAAAGTAATGAATGCTTCAGAAGGCTGGATTCATTTTATCTGTTATACGCCAGTGATGTGCTTTGTAGACGATCTGGTAGTAATGAAACGATCCGAAGCAGATAAACAAATTGATATTAAAAGCGCATCCAGACTGGGTTATTCAGATTTAGACGCCAACAGAAAAAGAGTCGATGCTCTCAGAAAAAGTTTGGAGCGTGAAAAGTCAGCCAGGGATTCCAAGCCATAGTCTTGATATGCTCCCTTCTATTTAATCATAAGAAATATTTACACGGGAGTCTTAAGAATCTTTTGAATTTCACTAATCATTTTCTCAAAATGAAATGGCTTTTGTATAAAAGCATCGGCGCCATCCTGAATTGCGCCCTTCATGTTCTCGTCCAATTCATAACCACTACAAATAATTACTTTTAAGTCAGGGCGTGCTTTTTTCATTATTGGATAGGCTTCAGCTCCCCCCATGACTGGCATTGACATATCGAGAAGTACCAAGTCGATTTTATCTGAATACGCTTTAACTAAATCGACGGCCTCTTGTCCGTTTAAAGCTGTCAAAGTATGATAACCATGTTGCTTCAACAATTGCTCAATGATACTCAGGACGGGTTCATCATCGTCTACAATCAGCACAGTGACATCATCATCAGTCACAGGTTTTAGATCATCATCAATAACCGAGAAAGACGCTTGGTTTTCTTCGACAATTTCATCAGACGCAGGGAGCAGCAGGGTAAATGTCGCTCCCTGCCCTGGACTTGCCTCAGCTAGAATGTGCCCACCATGATTCTTAACGATCCCGTATACGGCAGCCAATCCCATTCCTCGACCTTGAAATTTTGTCGAAAAGAACGGTTCAAAAACGCGACTCAGCGTTTCTTCATCCATTCCTGAGCCGTTATCTTTGATTGCTATTTTAACATAATTCCCGCCTTTTAAATTCTCAGTCTCACCTAATCGCTGAATTAAAGAATCTTCTTTAGAACAATTTTCACAGGTGATGTTAATTTGGCCATCAGTTTTATCTCCGATTGATTCTACAGAATTGGAAATGATTGCCATCAATGTTTGTTGAAACTGTGCGATATCAGCTTCAATATTCCACAGATTATCTCCACTGAAACTAATTTTTAAACTATTCGGAAGGTTCCATTGCTGGAGTCGCGTGATTTCAGAAATGACTCTGAGTGGATCTATCATTTCCGGCTGGTATTTTCCTCCTCGAGCATATGCCAGCATCTGTCTGGTTAGATTTGCAGCCTGCTCTGATGCCTGTTCAATCATTGTCAGCATGGGTATGCAAGAATGATCATTCGTCAGGGACTTCCGAATCATTGAAACATTACCAAGGATAACCGTAATCAGATTGTTGAAATCATGAGCGACACCTCCGGCCAAAGTTTCTGTTGCCTCAAGTCTGGATGCCGCTGCGCTGGCTCTTTCTTTTTCTTTGAGCAGTTGTTTCTGCTCAGACTCCATTTCTTTTCTGGCGGCAATTTCTCTTTCCAGCTGTTGATTGTTTTCCAACAGGTCTTTTCGTAATTTCCAAAGCTGTAAATGATTTTTAACGCGAACTCTAACCTCTTCAATTTGAAACGGCTTGCGAATATAATCCACTCCACCTGAAGAAAATCCTTCCATTAAGTTTTCAACCCCATCTTTGGCAGTAATAAAAATGACCGGGATATCCTCCAGTTCAGAATCATTTTTTAATGCCTGACAGACCTCAAAACCATTCATTTCCGGCATCATGACATCCAATAAAACCAGATCTGGTTTGGAACGTTTTGCAATTTCCAAAACGGCAAGCCCTGTGGTTGCTACCATGATTTTGTAGCCCTGTGGCTCCAGAACATCTCTCAAAATGTTCAAATTAGCCGGAATATCATCCCCAATCAGGATTTTTGATCCCTTCAGATCTATGGTTTGATCAGATTTCATTCCAATTTCCGGCCCATAACAATCTGCGCTATTGATTAATCATCCTTTCAGAATAAAACGCTTTTCATCATCTAGCCGGTACTTTTTTTGTCCGTTATAAAGACGCTCAATCTTGAAATATTTTGTCGCCTGGACTCAAATTTTACCCATAGGTAAAATTTAAAGCATAATAAAGACCAACAGCTTGGAATTATGAAGAAATTTTCCTTTGCGCCTTGATAAGTTCTCCTAACACAGCTTCTGTCTTCTTAAAAAGATCATGCATTTCTTCCAAAGTTGGCTGGTCCAGGAAAGCAAAAGATTTTTTTTGCAATTCATTTTGCAAATCATGTGCAATCGATTTCCATTTGCTTTGCGTTTCCAACTTTTTAGCTTCCATCTTGGACAAAGAAATAGAGTTGGAACGAATCGATTCGGGAAGGTCTTTATTTTTTTTCTTCGACGTGGAATCAGCTGTTTCCCTGATCTTTCTACCACTCAGAGTCAAACTTCGCTGTGAACGTCCGTCAACAAAATTAAATATCTTCTGGCGAATATCCTTGGCGGAAGGAGTTAATTTTGAAGGTGGGGATTGCAGAGCTTCGTACAAAGGCACAGAGTCAAAAGTTGACTCTGGCGCAACTTCCATCTCTCGACAGGCAATCCGCGCTGTTTTCATCCAGCTACAGGCAGTTTTCCATGAAATTTCAGGACAATTCGAAGCTAACCACCTCCCAAATTCTCCATGCTTCAGTTTAGATTTCTGAGTATGTAACAGAAGACCACAGATGATTACTTTGCGGATTGCTAAATCAACGCTGGATTTAGCTTCTGAATAAGCTCTTGAAATCTTACTGGCAATTTCATTATCGGATTTCCCCTCCAAATCAATCTTTTCTCCGATTTCAGGCGGAGATTCAACTGAGTTTTTGGATGATGCCGATTTTGATCCTTTCATGGATGATTCTGAATGTTCAAACCTAAGAACATAAAGCGCCACCCATTCATCTTGCCAACAAAAAAATCCAGGAAGTCTTCAAGTTAGCTTTTATTGCAGTCTCATGGGCATGATTACATACAAGAAGGGATCATTTATTTTAATGACGCCAGGGCTTAATTCGTCTGTCAGCTCCAGGAATACTTCGTCATTGTCTAACGCTTTCAGAGGGTCCATCAAGTACGTGGGATTAAACGCAACTGCGAGATCCTTTCCTTGATAATTGATGGCTATACTTTCTCTTGCTTCTCCAACATCCGGAGTATTTGCCGATATAACCAGGTTGTTTTCAGAGAATGACAATTTTGCTGAACCCGACTTGTCTGTTGTCATTAACTCCACCCGCTTTAGAGCTTGAAGAAACTCCTCCCTACCAAGCGCAATTCTTTCCTCAACCTCCCTGGGAATCACCTGATTGTAGTCGGGATATGAACCATCAATCAATTTGGAAATGATCGTCGAAGTGACTACTGATTGACCTTCTTCTTCTTGGATTAAATCAAATGCAACACGATTCTCACTCAACTCAATGGATAGCGCTCCTTTGTTTTGCAATAATCGTCCCAACTCAAGAACCGTTTTAGTGGGCACGATAAAACTCCCTTCTGATTCAGGGGGAAAGTCCAGAGGTTCATCAACCAGGGCAAGTCTCCGCCCATCCGTAGCTACCAAAATCAATTTGCCAGCTGCGAACTTGAAGTATAGCCCGTTGAGCACATAACGGGTTTCATCATTTGAAATAGCAAATGATGTCTTCTTCAACATGGATTTTATTTTATCCTGGGGAACCAATATTTTCTTCTCGGACGGTAAATGATCCACTTTAGGAAATTCATCAGCCTCCACCCCCCTCACCTTAAAAAATGTGGATCCTGCTTGGATTGAGCAATCTGAAGAATCTGGTTCAACTTCCAGATCAATCTCGAGAGAAGCGATTTCGCGTGTGATGCTGAAAATTCTCTTGGAAGGCAATGTTATGGATCCAGGTTCGTGCACAGCAGCGTGGATAACGCTGGATATTGTTAAATCGCCGTCGGTACCCGTTAATGTGATCTGACCATCACCCGACTCCAGCAACAGGTTGGACATGACTGGAATAGTAGATCGCGGACTGACAGCATTTTGTACAGCCTGCAAACCATCCAGGAATTCTGTTTTGGAAACTGTTAGTTTCATTCTTCCAACAAGGATCGCTGGTTTCCTGTTTGCTAATCGGCCCATCGATTTCAGTCTCAACAGAAATACCCAGCGCCTTTCCAAATAGGAAAATTTTGTCTCCGGGTCAAGGAGCCTTTTGGGAACCGGCTCCCGACTTATTCAACAGAATGAATAATAGAATATTCTATTTAATTTAAATGATCTATTATTATTATGGTCTGTTAAAAAAGTGTATATCTCTATAAACCGTTAATAGTTATTGGTTTACAAACAAAAAGAAATGTGATTAAATTGTTAGTAATCTGTGAATAATGTGAATAACCTTGAGTTCTTCACATTATTCACAGATTACCCACTGGTTATTCCGAGGATATTCACATCTTATTTACCGGCCATTTTTATTAATTTTTTTGAATTCGAGACAATGTTGAGGAAATAATACTGATCGCTTTTTGGATCTCTTCGCCTGTGGTTTCTCTTCCAATCGACAGCCTGATGGCTCCTTTGGCTTCAGTTTCGCTGGCTCCTTGTGCTAGTAGTACGTGTGATGGGAGAAGACTGCCCACAGAACAGGCTGATCCACTGGATGCGCAAATACCTTCAATGTCTAACGCTGCAAGAATGCTGATAGCGTCTTGATTGCTGAAAGTGAACATCAGAGTGTTTCTTAGGCTATTTTCCTCGCTGGACCAAAATTTTAGTCCATCAAGCGGCGCGAGAGACTTTCTGATCTCCTGAATCCATTGCTTCCAATGGAAAAGCATGCTATCTTCCGGTCCTGGCGTTATTTTTTCCAATGCTTTAATCATCCCTGCAATATTGGCGAGGTTTTCAGTTCCCGCTCGACGGTCGTTCTCGTGACCTCCTCCAAAGATAATGGGATCGGGGTGCAGTGGTGATTTGGCGTAAAGGATGCCGACTCCTTTAGGTCCATGAAACTTATGGGCGCAGAGACTGACAAGGTCAGCATTGAAAAACAAAATGCCACTATCTATACTTTCTTTCCCAAACCATTGAGCGGCATCAGTATGATAAATCACCCCAAACTCCTGGCATAAATTTCCTATTTCCTGAAAAGGCTGATGTGATCCAGTTTCGTTATTTGCCGCCATGATACTCACTAATGCTACCTTATCGGCATTAGTGGTCAGAACTGATTTTAATTCCTCAACAATGACACGTCCGTTACGGTCGACTGGAATCAGAATTTTTCTAAAACCTTCGTATTTTTCTAAGTATTCAACGCAGTGAAGGGCTGCGTGGTGTTCTACAGGGGACGTGACAATGATGTTTCGATCTGATCTCTTCATTAATCTGGACACCCCAAAAATTCCCAGATTGTTGCTCTCAGTTCCTCCGCTGGTAAAAATTATTTCATGAGATTTACATCCCAGTAAGGCTGCAGCCTTTTCACGAAACTGATCCAGCATAACTCTCGCTCTTCGTCCGATGCGATGAATGCTGGAAGGGTTTCCAAAGTTCTCACTCAGAAAAGGGAGCATGGATTCGAAAGCATCTGCATCCAAAGGAGTCGTGGCATTATAATCAAAATAAATCGGTTTCATGCATCGATTTCTTGCTAATTCAGAATAAGCGCCTCAAATTTTCTTTTTCACACACGTTTTGCATATAATATGCTTTGATACGTCAATAGCAATCAATACTCCCGTATTTCCCGTTGCTGATAACTTTCTGCAACCATTTTGTTAAATAGCTTACGAACATGAAACTCCTATCCCAAAATGTGAATGATTTGGAACATTTCCAATCCCACTACTTCGAATATCCAGAACTGAAACTAAGACTGGATTTGAGCAGAGTTAATTGGAAACGTGACTTCCTTGAAGGAGATGTTCCACGTGGAAAAATGGATTCTGCTTTCAAAGAAATGAGTGCATTGGAAAATGGAGCTATAGCAAATCCTGACGAAAATCGACAAGTAGGTCATTATTGGTTAAGGAATCCTGACCTGGCTCCTGATCTGGAAATCAGATCCGCCATACGCGATGCTCTTTCCAAGGTGGAAAGCTTTGCTGAGGGTGTGCTGAGTGGCGAATTTGCAGCAGAAGAGAAGCAATTTAAAAATTATGTTTTAATTGGGATTGGTGGATCAGCTTTGGGGCCACAATTGATATCCAGTTCGCTTCGAGATGTTCACTCAACTGGATTAAAAGGCTTTTTCTTCGATAATACTGATCCCGACGGTATAGGTCGTTTACTTAAAATTCTTCATAATGAATTAGATCAGACTCTTTGCATAGTCATTTCAAAATCAGGATCCACCAAGGAAACGCGTAATGGAATGCTTGAGGCTCGTCATGCCTATGAGAGTCAATCGCTGAATTGGGCGCAACATGCTGTGGCTGTAACCTGCGAAGGTAGCTCCTTGGATCAATTGGCTTCTGAAGAAAACTGGCTGGCTCGTTTTCCAATGTGGGATTGGGTGGGAGGTCGAACGAGTGTTTTTTCTCCGGTTGGATTGCTTCCGGCTGCCTTGGAAGGGATTCCTGTTAGAACCTTTTTAGAAGGAGCCAGGTCTGCTGATGCTCAAACTCGAATTGAGGATTTGGATCAAAACCCATCCGCTTTATTGGCTTTAACCTGGTATTTCGAAGGGAATGGGCAAGGGTTGAAAGATATGGTTGTTCTGCCATACCGAGACCGTTTGGAGTTATTTTCCAAGTATCTTCAACAGCTGGTTATGGAATCTCTTGGGAAGGAATTGGATCGTGA
>JAUIHU010000732.1 GCA_030432175.1 Verrucomicrobiia bacterium
GTCAACCAGTCCGCTCTTTGCTTTGCAGGACCTCGAAATGCCTCCGGGCTGTCCTGGGTTAGCTTCAGGTCTTGCGCTTCGGTTACAATCGGCTCCTTCATTGCTTGACTAGCGACAATGCGATCCTGAACGCTTGTATAATCACTTGTCTCCGGTGTTTCAGCCAGTTTGGCTCGGATCAGGTTTAAGTCCACATAAGCCATACATGACAGCACAGCGCCTTCATCGGCCAGATGCTGGCACTTGAATCGACCTTCCCAAAAACGTCCTTTACAACCGTCTTCTTTATTCGCTTTTCGGGCCAGGGGTTCGTTGATTTGCTTCATAAACCAGCTGATACTGCCCAGCCTGGACCTCCACTCTGCAATCAAATCCGGTCGATCCAAAGCCATGCGCATGATTTCCTCATCCAATTCTCCTTTCGTTCGAGTGAGGCATTTGCGGACGGAATAGACCTGATCCCAGCGGCGCACGACTTCCTCATCAGACCAACCCGCAACCACATCTGGATTAACCCGTAATACGAGGTGGTAATGGTTACTGAGCACAGCATAAGCAAAGACCTCAATTCCAAAGATAGCTGCTAAGCGTTGGATGTTCTCATAAATCCAGTTTCGCCGGTGATCGTAATTCTTGTTCGTCAGCCAATCGATCCCACAAATCCAGGCTCGACGCACACATCGACTGATACAGTGATAAACTCCTGGTGAACCAGGTTGAACAACAGATTTTCTCGAATAAGGCATTGTAAACCTCCCTTGGTTTTAAATACTTAATTAATACTGTACGTTTGTTCATATTCATGTCAACAGAAGATTTTGATTTGGTGAAGAAAATTCTGGGTGTCAGGAAATTTTCAGGAAGTTCATGGAGTTTATCTCAGGATTCTAGGATTCGACTGGATGGAACTTTTAATAGAAAATATGGAAAAAAAATGCTTGGGTGTCAGGAAAGAAGAGAAGAAGAAGAAGTGGGAAGTTCCTTGGGTGTCAGGAAGTTCAAGGATTAGGGGTTAGGGATTCGACTAGATTCAACTTTTGATAGAAAGTTTAAAAAAATGCTTGGGTGTCGGGAATTTTGGGGAATTTCAGGAATTCTATTATGAGTGGATCAAATGGTACAGCTATCAATCACACTCCTGCTCAAAGGGCGGCATTGGAGTCAGAGGGGAATCTCTTAATTGCGGCCGGAGCTGGCGCGGGGAAAACTCGGACCCTGGTGGATCGCGCCATTCGCGAAATAACACGTCCAGTGGATCCTGCCTCATTGGATGAGTTGTTGATCGTTACTTTTACGGATGCGGCGGCTTCGGAGTTGCGGGACCGAATCCGGATCCGGTTGGACGAACTTTGTGAGGAGGATCCGGATCCTGAACATTTACACCAGCAAAGCGCGCTGGTGGAGCAGGCGCGGATCAGTACGTTGCACCAGTTCTGCTTGGAAGTGATCCGGGATCGATTTGATGAACTGGAGTTGGATCCAGAGTTTTCCATCATGTCGGAAACTGACACGTATCAGCTCCAAGAGGAGATCTTGGATCAGTTATTTATTGAGCGTTATGAAGGAGATGATTCGCTTTCTGAAGAAGCGCTCAAATGGATCCAGCTTCATGGACGAGGTATTGAGTCCAATCTTCGAGATGTCGTTATCCAAATCAATACCTACGCCCGAACTCTTCCATCGCCTGAACATTGGTTGAATGAGCAACGGCAATACTTATCTCAGGAAGATCCCTTGCAGTGGAAGCAATGGTGGCATGAATCGGTTCGAAGTTTCCTGATTGAATGGAAGAAATCCATGGAAACCCTGCCTGTAGTGGAAATGCCGGAACCAACTGGGCAGCTTTATCAAGTTCTTCAGCAAGCGACTGTAGAATTGGATTTTAGCGTTTCTACATTGGCTGATGTATTGAAGACGTTGGCAAAATTTTACGAAAACCTTCCACGAGGCCATAAACAACATGTCAAACCGTGGCAGGATCGGATGAAAACGGCTGGAATGTTCCGTTCATTGATGGGAGAAGCGTTGGACTTTGTTCCATTGAAGGAGGATTGGGAACTGACTCGTCACGGAAAGCTGGCGGCATTGGAACTGGCAGCGATTTATATGGAACGTTTTCGCAAGGCCAGACTGGAAGCGGGTTGGGTGGATTTTCAGGATCTGGAACAATATGCTTTGAAAGCCTTGATGTGTAAGGATGAAACCCCTTCCGAAGCGGCATTGGAATGGAGAGAGAGGTTGTCCAGGGTTTTTGTCGATG
>JAUIHU010000733.1 GCA_030432175.1 Verrucomicrobiia bacterium
CAGGGCAACAGGCTTATCGAGGTGCGCTAGTTGTTTGCTTCTTCTTTCGCTGAGACTTGTTCTGACGGAAGTTGAGGCAAATTGTGCCTGCAATATGATTCTAAAATAATTTGGGTGTCCCAAACTTCTCAAATTGGTAGGTTCTCGCCATCAGCGTTGTCATTGAGCTATCAATGAGGCTCTCAAACGATTTATGAGTAATCCGGATAATTCAGCTCCAGTTATTATTCAGGCTTATGACCTGAGAATTCAGTTCAACGATCATATTGTCCTGAATGGCGCCAGTCTCAGTATTCAGAGGGGAAGTCGAGTTGGTCTGGTGGGCCGGAATGGTTCAGGGAAATCCACGTTTCTGAAGGTTTTGACAGGGTACATGAGCGCTGACTCCGGGGAAGTGATTCGGCCGAGAGATCTGCGTATCGGATACTTGTCTCAGGATTTTACATTGGATCCGGATGCTACGGTTCGCGACAATCTTTTGTCCGGGGTCCAGGATGTTATGGGATGGATCCGGGATTTTGAGAATCTCCCACCTGAGGCTGAGAAGGAGCATGAGCGGTTGGAGTCCAAAATTCTGGCCGCTGACGGATGGCATCTGGAGCAGCGGATGGAGGTATTGTGCGAGAAGCTGAATGTGCCTGCCAGAGACCGAATGGTTCAGGGGTTGTCCGGTGGTGAAATGCGGCGGGTGGCGATGTGTCGGACCTTGCTGGCTCAACCGGATTTGCTGGCGCTGGACGAGCCGACCAACCATTTGGATCCGGAGTCCATTGAATGGGTGGGAGAGTTTTTAAGGCAGTTTTCGGGCACTGTGCTTTTAGTCACCCACGATCGTTATTTTCTGGAAAAAATCACCGACCAGATCGCTGAACTGGCCAATGGCAGATTTCACATGTACCAGGGATCTTACTCGGATTATCTGGAAGCCAAAGCGCTTCGATTGCAAACCGAGGAGCGAACCGAGCACAAGCGTCAACGATTTCTGGAAAAGGAATTGGAATGGGCGAGGAGAGGTCCAAAAGCCCAAACCAAGAAATCCAAGAGCCGCCTGGATCGACTGGATGAGGTCGCTTCTCAGGAAAGCGTTGAGGCTGAGCTGGATATGGAATTAATCATCCCACCACCGAAACCATTGGGCAACCGGGTAGTGGATTTGATTAATATATCCGTTGATGTGGCGGAGCAGCGTTTGATTCAAAATTTCACCTTTAAATTCGAAGCCGGGATGAAGGTGGGAGTGATTGGGCGCAATGGGGTTGGAAAGACCACTTTCATCCAGGCCTTGCTGGGAGCCAAAGATTTGTCGACAGGCACCCGAAAATCCGGATCTCAAGTAGAGTTCAATTATGTCGATCAGCGGCGGATCCAATTGAATGAAGAACATACGCTCATGCAGGAAGTGGGGCAGGGTGTCGAGTTTGTGGAGTTTGGAAACGGAAGACTGAGTTTGCGGGCCTATTTGAAGCGGTTCCTCTTTGCCGACGAACGAATGAACGTCAAAGTCAAGAGTTTGTCCGGCGGAGAACGCAGTCGGTTGTTGCTGGCGAGGATTCTGAAAAATGGCGGCAATTTTCTGGTTCTGGATGAGCCGACGAACGATTTGGATTTATCAACACTACGTGTTTTGGAGGAAGCGTTGATTGCTTTTCCAGGAGTCGTCTGTGTGGTGAGTCACGACAGATACTTTCTGGACCGAATTTGTAATGGCATCATCGCTTTTCAAGGGGAAGGGCAGCTAGAATATAGTGTCGGGAATTACTCATACTACCACGAGAAGAAACTTCGTGATCAGGCTGAAAGCAAATCTGCAGTATCCTCCAACGCGAAGAATCCAGTTGGAACTAAATCCGCAAATAATTCTCCATCTGAAAACAAGCCCAGAAAGCTGACCTGGAAGGAATCCAAGGAGCTGGAATCCATGGAAGCCCAAATCATGGAAATTGAAGAAAAGATCGAAGCGATGGAAGCCAAGTTTTTAGATCCAGAATTTCACTTGAAGCACGCCAAACAAACCAAAGAAATTCAGGCGGAACTGGAGGAAATGAAACAGCAGCGAGATCAGCTCTTTGAACGCTGGGAAGAATTGGAATCAATAGCGCAACAACAAAAGAAATAACCATTAGAAATTTGGATATATCCAGGAATCGGGTGTGATTAAAGTCGGGTGGCTCCCCGGGAACGCTGAGCCCCAGCTCGGCGAGTGGAGCCAGCATCCCTTCACGGGTGTGATTAAAAGAGGGTGGCGTCCCGGAATGCT
>JAUIHU010000060.1 GCA_030432175.1 Verrucomicrobiia bacterium
GAAGGCCCCATCTCGGTGACGACTCTGGGTGAGTTATCCACATCCTCGAGCATACCTTATGATTTACCTGCTGATGAAATTGCAATTTATCAATTCAATGTTCTTGAAAATTCAATGGTGGTACAATTGCGAGCCATCGAGACCAGTGGCGCTGTAGAACTAACAATTCGTGAAGGTGACTGGATTCCCGGACCAATCGTATCGAGCGGATTTCGAAGGGCTTATTATGGTTTCGATGGTGGCAATGCGGGACAGTATCCTTCCAATAACTTCACATTAAATAATCCAAACCCGGGACCCTATACCATCACAGTTCGCACAGTTCGCTCGAATTCAAATCAACCACAGCCATCTTCCGGGATACTTGAAGTTCAGGTTTCAGAACAAGTGGAGCTCAATCTGGATGGAGGGGAATTTACTGTTATTGACCAGAGTCCGAAGACTTGGAATTATTTTAAGGTGGTCATCCCGGCAGATGGAAAATTAACCTCGGATTCTGAAGCCATTCTCGGTTGGTTAGTTGACTTTCACAGTACCGGACTCACAGGAATTCCACACTTAACCGTTACAAAAGGCTCCATTCCAACGTATACGGAGAAATATGATACGAGAGGATTCCTTACAGAAATTAGCCCTTCTAAAAATACGGAGTGGCCAGAGAACGCTACCTGGGCAGCAACAGATGCATGGGCAAATCGGGTATTTCCATCCGAGCGCTTTGACCACTCAAACAAACTATTCGCAGCCTGGACCAAACCTTTACAAGGCGGGACTTATTATATCGGGGTTTATAACGATAGCCGAACAGACACCTTTTCATATACCTTAAGATCAAGAACCTTGGGAGAGCCAGGTTCGCCATCATCTTTGACTGTCACCGACCTAGATTTTGAAAATGGCTCCTTTCATGGGCACGGACTGGAACCTTCTGAGATCCAGGTTTATCGTGTCGTTATACCTGATGACGGAGCTTCAAGTTGGCGTTTGCGATTGATACCCGAAGCTGATGGAGAGGCTTCTTTGGCGATTCGTGAAAGTTTCCCTGCGGATTTAAGAGGAGGCTCTTCAATATTCGGCTCAATGCCAAATGACGATCGAAGCTTGTATGGAGGCGGCGTCCTGGTGCAAAAGAACGGTTCTGAAATTTACCAACTACTTCCTGAGAACGGGAAACATTTGCTTCCAAGCGGAGGTCAGTTCTATATCACAGTCATATCGGCAGGTCAGTCACCAGAACAATACAATGTCTTGGGAAATGGTCCTGTCAACTATGAGATCCGATCTGAAGGAGAATTGCATAAGCAAAACCTTTCTTTCACGAATGGTTTCCTGGAAGAGCCTGTGAGCTTGGAACCTGGAGAAATTCAACTGTTTAACTTTTGGGTTCCTCAACAAAATACTCCTTTGGAAATTGGGCTAAAAAATGAAGAAGGCAATGATCTGACGTTGGCTGTACGCCCAGGATCATTGATTCCTTCTCCTAGAAACAATGCATCATTAAAAACACCCGGTTATTACGGATTTGACGAAGGAACTCTCGATGGGCGGGAATTTGACACGTCCCTTGTCACCATTCCCAATCCGATAACAGGGGAATATACCTTGGTAATCAGAAACCTGTTCCCTTCTGTTAATTCCTTCGCGCCACAAACGACAGGAACTCTTTTCATTAAAACCCTCCTCCAAGAGACAATCCAATTCTCCAATGGCGTCATTTCCCAAGTTGACCAACCTTCATCCTCTTGGCGAGATTACACAATAGTAGCTCCTGAGAATGACCGCGACACCAGAAATACCGATGAACCGCCTCAACCTTATCTTGGCTGGGACATTGGCATTGATGAGAATTACTCAGGTAGCGGGCTTTCAATGGTGATTCGAAAGGAACAAAGCCCTGAAATATCAGGCCTTGTGCAGTCACGTGATCAAGCATGGATCGAACCGAGACAAATTCTCGCAGGGAGACCAGACTGGACTGGAGATATACATCGCCTTGGTGATAACCAATCCATCTATGCAACGAGGGATCTGTATGCATTTAATAAACCGCTGACTCCCGGAACTTATGTCATCAGGATTTACAATTCCAATCCTCAAAATCAACCAGCATCCTATACTTTAAGATCCAGGAGTATTGGCACAACCGGTTCAGGAGCTGACTTAGTCGTTCAGGACCTTGACTACGATGGAGGAGAGTACATTGTAAGCGTCGCCCCCAGACAGGCATCTCATTTTCGTGTATCGATTCCTGAAAATACTCACCGTTCCTGGAGAGTTCGACTCAACAATATTGAAGGTGAGACAGGAATGTCCATCAAGCAGGGATATATTCCAGATTTTCAAACCAGTATTTCCGGAGATGCGGACAACTTCAGTGACAGCGCTCGCATGGTCAGAAACGGATCTGAGATTTATACACTTTTACCGAAAGATAATCAGGAGTTTGTTCCGGGAGGAGATTATTACATTGCAGTTTTTGGACTGGGAACCAACGGAACAAACAACGAAGTGGGAACAGGCATTTCCAGCGCAACGATAATTTCAGAAGGAGAAATTGAAGAATCCCATCTTGGATTATTGTCTCAGGATAACTCACAAATAGAACAAATCCTGAATCTGGATGCTTCTGAAATACAATTGTATAATTTTGAAGTCAGTGATTCAGTTCATGCCCTGAAGATTTCACTAAAAAACCGCTCTGGAGCTCCGACGTTCTCCGTGAGGAGAGACTATTTGATACCACGTCCCTTTATCCAACGCTGGAACGCACAATATGGATTGGATCATGGAAATGAATATTTCGCGGGAGATTATGAGTCCATCACACTCTATAAGCCGGAACCAGGCATTTATTCACTATCAGTTGCTGCTGAAAGTTCAGATACCAACATCCGTCCCGCCAGCGCAGACCTGGTAATCGAGCTAATTGAAGCGCCACCATTGGCATTCTCTTCCCAAATTAATCAGCCTCCCACATTTTTAAATGAAGTGATGGGTGTTTTGCCAAATGAAGGAAAGAACTATTATCAGGTAACCATTCCTGAATTTATTAAAATACCTGCAAATGATCCGGAAATTAATCCCGGTTCCGGCAAAGACTTATTCATTCCAGTCGTTGCTTGGAAAATTAAATTAGTGGAGTCCATTGGAGAAACCTCTCTCAGGGTCTTTAAGGCGACTGATCCAGAAAGAGGATTCAGCGTTCCAACAGACGATAGCGTAACCTTGGTAGTTCCTCCTTTTTTGGAATCCGGCCAGACATATTTTTTGGAAGTATCATCCAGTGAATTAGCTGAATATGTGATTACTTCCTCCGCAGTGTACTATAAAGACATCTGGACAATGCCAGCCGAGCATAACCAAATATTTGGTGATTCTCAGCCCAGAGAACTGGCCAAAGATGAATGGGATTTCTACGCTGTTGATATTCCATATGAAAACGGGGGATTGCTCCGAACTGAACTGATCGCCCTGAGCGGGAATCCTGATTTATACATTAGAGAAGATGGAGTTCCAACAATCCACCACGGATTCCAGGGGGAGACAATCAACCGAACGATGAATGGAATCGGCACACAATACGGAAATTGGGTTCCCATCAAAGGATCTGAAATCTCAGGCATAATATCTGGACGGTGGGTCATTGGCATCCGGGCCAAGGATGAAAACACGCAATACCACCTGAAAGTTTCAACCGGTTCTGTACAGGAAATTGGTTTCACTGAGTCAGAAGTTATTGTTGAGAATCAAAGCGTAACCACTGGTGATTTTAGGTATTACCGGGTAACTGTTCCAGAGATTAATTCTCAAGAAGGGGTCCCGGCTGTTTGGAAGATTTCTTTTACTGAAGAAATAGGGGACGTGAACTTGCACTTGAGAGACACCCTGCCTCCTGGCAACGGTACACGTTTGCCATTTTCTCTTTCCTTTTCTCAGGATTATAACATTGATGCTGACGATGATGAGAAAAATCGTTGGCAATACTGGGGACCTCAAGATAGTGGATTTGACAACCCTGGATCTTATGAATTCACCTTCCCCAATTTGAGACCTGGCTCGATTTACTACATTGGGATTCGTGGAAAAACGGATGCATCCTTCAGTCTATCGAGTTCGATCAGCTCAACCAAGGTAAGTGATCCTGTGGGATCAGATCCTGAACGCATCACTTACGGTCCTATTGGTGATGTGGATTTTTTCAACGGATCCGTCGACTTTCAATTGGGAGGCAACGAGTACAAAGCCTTCCGCGTCACTGTTCCATCTGGAGCCACACAATTTGTCAGTACCAGTACACACAGTTCAAATGTTCAATTCCGTTTAGAAATAGGGACGCTGCCACGATTTGATGTGAATAGTCATTGGGTTGCCAATCACGCGAACTCAGAGAGCAATTTTGCGCTGAACCTCACAGAGTCCTGGACGTGGATTTCGGGAGTCGATTATTATTTTGTATTTCTGAATAAAGGATCTGAAATAGAAAATGTAGAATTCAATATGCATGGCGAAGGCTCATTGACTGCATTTGAAAATTGGGCTTCTTCTTTTGGGTTGAACAATACTGCGGCGGAAGGTGGAGCCATCAACAATTCTCAAGGCATTTCCAATATGATGGCTTATGCGCTTGGATTAAACCCAACTATTGGCTTCCCTTCAGATGCGACTATTAACCATTTACCAGAGATGTTTCTTAGTGATGGGAGTCCAGTATTACCCGGCTTGAACTTTTTTACACCTGCAACCACTCCATCCGATATCCGTTACATCATTGAATACTCCAACGATCTTAAAAGCCCTTGGGATATTCTTTCCACTAAAGTTGGAAACGGTAGTTGGGTCGGACCTGCTTCAGTAATTCAGCAGCAATTCACCGAAGCTTTTACGCGACACACTCTTTTCCTGGAAGAATCGGTTGAAGTTGCGCCTCAGCAGTTCATCAGATTACGAATTGAGCATATTCAACCGTAAAGTGAGGTTGAATATAGCCTGTGGGGTGGAAGTCGACAGGGTTGTCCCCTCTCCTTTACTTGGGATTAATGTCCGACGCCAATTTCTTTTTCGTGAATCAGATTCTTGAAATACACCCCTTTTCACCCTTCAAATGACTTTCATCTTTGTTTCCGGCGCTGGATTTGCTTGGATTTGTATTTGCGGATTTTGGTTAACAATTCCAGGTGTTTTTGTTTTCTGAATCAGAAAATCTGCTGAAGTACGAGCAAAAGTGTGTGGCTCGTCTTTCTACAATTAAAGTTCAATAAATCATGAATTATCGCAAAAAAAAGAGACATAAATCGATCTTCAAAACAGGATGCCTGCTTTGGATCAGTAGCTTCCTCCCCGCTATGGCAGGGACTTTCAACCTTGGACCCGATGTCACGGTCTCGGAGACGGAAGAGACGGTTTCTCTCGAAATTACCCGATCCAGCTCAGTAGGAGAAGCATCCATTCAGATTTCAACATCTGCTGCAACCGCGTTGAAAGGTGTGGATTTTGAGGCTATTGACTCCAGAACTCTGGATTTTCCGGATGGAGTGGATACCGCCAGTTTCCCAATTCTGGTTACTGATGATAATTACTCCGAATGCGAAGAGACATTCGTAGTAACGATTGATTCAGTTCCTGATGGGGATAGTGTTTCCGGTGGAACTTTGACCGTCACTGTCGAAGATGATGATTTACTGGATCTCATCTGGGATGACGGATCAGAGCGTAATGGGAGCAATGGTGTGTACGTTCATCCGGACAATCAGGAGGGAATTTATTGCTTCAGAGTCAACACATCTCCCGCCAATGAATTTGATCTGTGGCGGACAGTCTTGCTGGTCAGCGCTGGAGAGGCGGATCTCGCGATGCACCGAGGTCCTTTCGGCGCTGATGAAAGAGCGGATCATGAATCTGCCGAAACTGGGAGCGATGGTATTTTGTTGACCGATTCCCAGTTCAACCCTGCTCAGGAATGGTACATTCGAGTCGATGCCCAACCCGGCGCTGAGTGGTCGTTGTTCACTGGAGACATCCATGTGATTCAGCAAGGAGAACTACTGGTGGATACGGATCCGAACTACGCTCCCATCGAAACCACATTCCCCCCAGAAGGCGCGTTGTTTGTCCAGGCTGAAACCACTGTGGATACACGGGCTTGGGCAATCTGGTTGAATGGTTACGCAAAAGACTCAGATCAAGCAGACATTGCCATCAAGAAAAATACACCCAGCTTACCAAGCTTAACCACTACATATGACTTTCTTGAACGCAACCAGTCGTTGATGACACCTCCGTATCTGGGTGAAGGCTCCGACGCTTATTTTTTCTCTTTGGAAGGAAATCCCGGGGATGTCATTACAATTGATTCTCATTTGATAGAACCACAGACCATTGCTGCAGGATCTTCCATTGAGAATATTACACAACGCCCCACCGGAGCTCCGTATGCCATTTTTCAGGTCAACGTCCCGAATTCATACATCGCTTGGGATATAGAGCTGAATAATATCGATCTGGGCGCTGCCAACCTGGCAGTGCAATCCGGGGCAGCAGGCGGACCATGGTGGAACAAAGCCTATACCGAAGCGGAAGTTGTGACACAGAAAAGTCTGACTCTGGTTCCTCCCACTCTGACCGATGGTTCATGGTACATCACTGTTTACTCGGATGGAGATTTCGAAGTGGACCTGAACAACGGACCGTTGGAGTTTAATGGCGCCTTGACCAATATCGATTTTCTCGATGACGATGCGCGCACGCTGGATCCGATCCGCCAGCTTGGCGCGGATGGAGTTTCCAATCCACTGCCAGATCGTTCAGGCTGGGTTTATTTTCGAGCCGACAAAATCACTGAACAGGAAGGATTGCTCGGGTGGAATCTGAGTTTGCTGAATCAGGTCGATACCACTGAAATCGCTGTTCGTCAGAATGCTGTTCCAGGTCGTTTATACTACAGAAATGCGGCCACTACAGGACGTCAGGTTTTGCGAGACGACCGAATCACCACTCGTACAGACAATCATTATGATGCGGTCTCTGATCTGGGATTCCTACAACGCCCCAGCCAGCAGGCGGACGTTTGGTATGTAGGGATTCACCAACCCGATGCGGAACTGGGAGAAGTTGAACTGCAGCGAAAGGAAATTCAACCTGTCAATGCAGCGCCCAATGGTTTCGTTAGTCAAATCGACGCCGCTGAACCACACTTGCCTCAGACCTGGCGCTTCTTCCGGTTTGATCTGCTGGACGGGATCGATGCCTGGCGGACTGAAGTGAAAAATGTCATCGGCGGGCGTCCAAAACTGATTGTTCGTCGCGCTTTACTTCCAAATACGTTGACTTCGATTACCAGTCCAATCAACGTCCACAATTGGGACAACGGAACTGATGTATGGTATGCGGATGACTGGTTTGATCGT
The DNA here is from genome assembly GCA_030432175.1 of Verrucomicrobiia bacterium. Classification (GTDB taxonomy): domain Bacteria; phylum Verrucomicrobiota; class Verrucomicrobiia; order Limisphaerales; family JAUIHU01; genus JAUIHU01. The sequence continues at coordinate 7,404 of JAUIHU010000060.1, forward strand.
CCGACTGAAGAACATTACCGCTCACTCCTCGTCGCTGCGGGTGATCCACTGGCCACGGATCCAGGAGCCGCGATCACCTATTATGTGGGGATATTCAATGACTCAGATACTGAATCTACTTATGATTTTTCCAGCGAAATCATTGATGAAGACAATCTGCCTTATGCAGACAATGTCACAGGAATCACTTCCATTGAATTTGAGAATGGAGCCGCCGCAATCGCGGATTTGCAACCTGGCGCCGCTCAATACTTCAAGACCACTGTTCCTGAAAATACATCCAGTTGGAGAATCAGACTGAATAATGATAATGGAGACGCTCGTCTTTTTCTGAGGAAAGATTTTATCCCGGATCATTCAGCGGATGTCGACAATACAGCCACTACGCATGGTGGCGTTGAAATGGCGAGAACCGGATCGGATGTCTACCAACTCTTGCCTCTTGGACCCAACACAGAATTTATCGAACCAGGGGATTATTATATGGCCGTAGTTGCCGAGCTGGATTCAGTATTCTCTGGATCTCTCCTGAGCGAAGGAGAACTGCCGATCACCACGTTGCCGGCGCTGGCTCCTGTCTCCTCTGTTAACTATGATATCCCTGCTGATGAAATCGTCATCTATCAATTTGAAGCGCCTGAAAACGCCTTGGCTATCGACGTCCGTTTGGAAGAAACCACAGGTTCAGTAGATCTGGCGCTTCGATCCGACGCGCTGATTCCTGGACCTTCTGCAAGCGGAATCGGTGAGTTCAGGTACGGGTTTGAAGGAAATAATGGTAAAGTCGATGCGCCTTTTTCATATACAATTCAGAATCCGGAGCCTGGCTTGTACACGATCACTTTGAGAGCTGAGAGAACGACTGCATCTGTTGGACTGCCAGCTTCTGGTATTTTGACGGTCAGTCTGATTGAACCGGTGGATTTACTTTTGGATGGGGGTGAGTTTGTTGAAAACGGACAAGAACCCAACTCCTGGAAATACTTCAAAGTATCGATTCCCGAAGATGGCAAACTCACACCTGAATCGGATCCAATCCTCGGTTGGCTGGTTGATTTCCATTCCACCGGTTTGACCGGAACCGCTCACCTGACCGTGACCAAAGGATCTGTGCCTGAAAATTCAAATGCAGGTTCATCACAGGGATTTGACGCCAATCAACCTTCCAAGAACACGTCATGGCCAGACAATGCTACATGGGTTCCTGGTTCCGGATGGGCAAATCGTCGGTACGCTGATGATAGAAACCAGCATGAACGAGAGTTTTTCGCCGCCTGGGGAAAACCGCTGGATGGCGGAGTTTATTACATTGGCGTTCTGAATCGAAGCGACTCAGAGGAATTCTCCTACACCCTGCGCTCACGAACATTGGGAGAACCCGACTCGCCTTCTGCACTGACAGTCACTGACCTGGAATTTGAAAATGGTTCAGCTAGTGAAGTGGATTTGAATCCAACAGAAATCAGGGTTTACCGGGTTACCACACCTGCGGATGGAGCATCCAGTTGGCGAGTAAGATTGATACCTGAGAATGACGGGGAAGCCGCGATAGCAATACGAGAGTCATTCCCTGCCGATTTGAATGGTGGTTCAACTTTGATTAACGCCACACCTAACGATGAACGCAGCTCATCTGGCGGTGGAGCGCTAGTGCAAAAGGAAGGTTCTGAAATTTATCAACTCCTGCCGGAAGAAGGGGTTGAGTTATTACCTGCGGATCAACCTTATTACATCACTGTGATTTCCGAAGGAGATAACCCAAATCGAAGCAACGTGCTGGGGGATGGTCCTGTCAGTTTCGAGATTCGATCTGAGGGAGAAATTCCAAGTCAGAGTCTGGCTCTTGACGCCGGTCTTTATGAAGGCGAACTGGCAATGGAACCTGGTGAAATTCAATTGTTCACTTTTGCAGTTCCACAAAACGCCGCTTCACTTGAAATCGCTTTGGATAATGAAGTGGGAAACAATCTCAACTTCGCAGTGCGAGCCGGAACTCTCTGATTCCTGAGCCATACAACTTAAATTCTTTTGCTGGCGAATACGGAGTGGATGAAGGAACACGGGACGGCAGGATTTTCAACACACAATTGGAAACCTTATCGGAGCCTGCACCTGGTCTTTACACTCTAGCCGTACGAAATGAATTTCCATCGGCTACTTCTTTCGAACCTCAAACCACCGGGCGTTTGAGAATTCAAGTCATCGCCGATCAGACATTGCCGTTCTCAAATGGCTCGGTCTCGCAAATCGATCAACCTCCTACTTCATGGCGTTACTTTACAGTAGTCGTCCCGGAAGATGATTCAGCTTTCCGGAAAGGAGGAGACACCGCTGAGCCTTACTACGGTTGGGATATTGGATTGGATCCAGATTATACCGGCGGACTTCCCAAGATGTATATACGTCGAGAGGAACAACCCGAGTTGTCTGGCATTCCTCAGCAACTCAGGACTCAGGAGTGGTTAGAGCCGCGTCAGGTACAGGCGCTTTCATCGGATTGGACCGGAGATAACAACCACGGAGCTGACAACCAGTCGATTTCTTCAACGCGGGATCTGTTCGCATTCGATCAACCTCTCAAAGCCGGGACTTACCTGATTGGTATCTACAACAACAATAACAATGAATCCACTTCCTATACTTTGCGATCCAACAGCATTGGAACTGTAGGATCGGGAGCTGATTTCATTGTCAACAACCTGGACTTTAACGGCGGCGAAACCATCGCCAATGTTGAACCACGGCAAGCTGCTTATTACAAAGTCAGCATTCCTGAAAATACCCATCGCTCCTGGCGAGTGCGCCTGAATAACATGGAAGGGGAAACCGGGATGTCGATCAAACGGGATTTCATTCCTGATTTCCAAACGGGCGTCAATGGTAACGCTGACAATTTTAACAGCAGCGCCCGGATGCAAAGAAACGGATCTGAAATCTACACTCTCTTGCCCAAGAACAACGAGGAGTTCATTCCGGGTGGAGATTACTTTATTGCCGTGTACGGTAGAGGTCTTGATGGGACCTACACGAATGTTGGATCAGGACGTTCCATTGCAACACTGATTTCTGAAGGTGAAGTTGCTGAAACAAATCTGGGATCCCTGTCCCAGGTCAACCCGCGCATTGATCAGACCATCGATCTGGAGGCCTCTGGAATACAGTTGTATTCGTTTGAAGTTGAGACTGCGGTTCCAACTCTGGAAATCAGATTAGAAAACAGAACCGGCGATCCTCGCATTTCCATTCGTGATGACAGCCTGATTGTTCGCCCTTTTATTAACTTCGCCACCTCGGCAGCCTATGGATCAGATTATGGAAACAGTTATGATGCTGCCGATGAACAGATTATCACCCTGATAAATCCAACGCCAGGCTCCTACAGTTTGACCGTTGCATCCAATAGCACGGAGAATAACCCGGAACCAGCCACAGCCGATCTGGTTATTGAGGCTGTGGGCGTGACACCGTTGGCATTCAGTTCTCATGTCAGTCAGGCTCCTGGCTTTCTGAATGAAATCAGCAGTGTGTTGATCGATGGTCAGAAGGATTTTTATGAGGTCACTGTTCCCGAGTTCATCACCATCCCTGCCAATGACAAGGACATTGAATTCGGAGATGGACAGGAAATTATCATCCCGATTGTGGCCTGGAAATTGGAATTGGCAGAAACAGTGGGGGATGTCCGGATGCGGGTTCACGATGAATTGACCCCGACTGGAGGATTCACAACTTCGTATGCTGATGATGTGGCTGTTGTGGTTCCACCGCTCCTTGTTCCAGGACAAACCTACTACATTGAGGTTTCAGCAAATGGGATCGCCGAGTATCAAATCGCTTCTTCGGCCGTGTACTACCAAAACATCTGGTCCTTGCCTGCAGAATATAATCAAAGCTTTGGCGATTCTTTAGAGCGCGATCTGGCTGAGGATGACTGGGATTTCTACGCAGTGGATGTTCCAAAATCCAATGGTGGATTGCTGAGAACCGAACTTGTTGCCATCAGTGGGGATCCCAACCTCTATATCCGTGAGGACGGCGTTCCTACGATCAATCACAGGGAAGGAGGGACAAACGGTGAGATTGTGGATCGGAAGTTTACTGGAGCCGAAACCCAGTACGCCAACTGGACACCGCTGCAGGGCAGGGACTCTGTCCGGCTCAAGCCAGGACGTTGGGTGATCGGTGTTCGCGCCAAAGATGGTAATGCACGTTACCAGCTGAAAGTGTCAACAGGTTCTGTTCAGGATCTGGTGGTGACTGAAGCGGGCGTTGTTTTGGAAAACCAGAACGTCCTGAGTAATGACTTCAAATACTACCGGGTTGTCTTTCCAGAAATCGATTCCCCGGAAGGAGTTCCTGCAGGTTGGACCATTTCATTCACTGAAGACACAGGAGATGTGAACTTCCACCTGCGAGATACAGTTCCACCTGGGCATGGAACTCAACTTCCATCCAACGCATCCAGTATTCCGGATTACATAGTGGATATCGATGACGATAATAAAAATCAATGGGACGCCTGGGGCGGTGGTAACAGTGGAATTGATGATCCGGGTTCCTATGAATTCACCTTTCCAAACCTGAGACCTGGGTCGGTTTATTACATTGGTATTCGCGGACGGCTCGATGGATCATTCGATCTGTCCAGTTCCATCAGCGTTACCAAAGTCACTGATCCCGTTGGATCCGATCCAGAGTATGTCACTTACGGAAACATTGAAGATGTCGATTACTTCAA
>JAUIHU010000734.1 GCA_030432175.1 Verrucomicrobiia bacterium
CTCCAACCCAGAAAACCAACCCCAGTCCAAGAGCAGCGGCGAAAGCCATGCCGGGAGAGTACATTGCCCATGCCCTCATGATTCCAAGATTACCCTGTCTTAAAGCTTCCGCTCTCTCAGCAAATCTCTGGTCTTCGTGGCGTTCTCGGTTGAATCCTTTGATCTGGCGAATTCCCTGCAAGTTATCCATCAGTAATGCGTTCATCGCGCTCGCTGCTCGTCGCTGACGACGATACCGTTTGTGCGCTGTCAGCGTGTACCACAAAGCTCCAATAATCAGTAAAGGAATCGGAACCATTGCCACCGCTGCCAGCATCGGATTGGTAATAAACAGGATCACTGAAACGCCGATCACACTCAAAATGGCCACGGAACCCTGCTCTGCTCCGTCGATGAGGAGCCGTTCCACTGAATTCACATCCTCAATCACCTGAGTCATCAGGTCCCCGGAAGAGCGTTGATCAAAGTACCCGACGGGCAAGGATTGCAGGCGGTTGTAAACGTCATTGCGCATGTCAAAGATGACGTTTTGCTCAAAGTGGTTGTTGACCAGAATACGTAGAGCATTGAATCCATCCCTCAATAGAAACGCCACCAGCAATCCGATCATCACCGGACCCAGAACCAGGCGTTTGTCAGCGCCGGACAAAGATTCGGGCCAGCCCATCAGATTGGAAATCCAGGCGGGCGGTGTCAGCGCTGCGGTGTTCTGCGGATCAATGATTTCATCAATGACAAACTGAGTCAGCGCTGGATAGGTGAATGCGAAAAAGAGAGATAAGATGGCGCAACCGATCGTTCCGGCAGCCATCCAGGGGTAAGGTTTCAAATAAACCAGAACCCGCCGGGTAATTTCCCAGGTGGATCTTTTTCTGGTTTCCGGAGCGGAGGGATCTTTCCCTCCGTGACTGTGAGCGCGAATGCCTGCTGATCTCAACGACATGCCGCTAAATCTTCAGGCGTATGCGTTCCGGGTCAAACTCAAAGTGTGATTAGTTGCGTATCAGGCTGATGTAGCGCCCGGCTTTTTCAAAGCCAACCAGGTCAAAACCAATGTTGCCACGATATATAACAGTCCGTTCGGAGTTCGGGATGTCCATGACTCCCAGGGCCAGGGAAATTCAAAGATTGCCCAGTTCAGAAGGAAATATATCCAGGTTGCAGAAAGCAGTTGCGCTTTGAGAAAACGTGTGGTTGCTCCCTGTCGATCAACTTCTTCCCGGCAGCTGAACTTCAAAGCGATCAGGGTGGAAATTAATATCGGAACACAAAAGAACAGGATGAATCCAAATGAGATGGCGTATTTCTCTTGTTCAAGACAGAGATCCCGGAAAGTTTTACCAGCGATTGGCAGGAGTGTGACGGGGCCGGCCAGCAAATAAGGCCAGATTCTTCCACCTGCAACGGCGGCCATCGGCAGCACGCCCATTGGAATCGCGAGATCAGCGATGGCGTCCAAGCGATCGAAGGAGATAAAGTTCCAGGATGCAATAGCCAGGAGGTGAAGCGCAAAAACAGCCCATTCCAGAGAAATCTTCCACTCAGCTCGCACCATTTGCCGGTTAGGATTCAACCTCTCCCGATGAACCCAGACGCCCAGAGCCAGCGTGGCTCCCATGATAAAACCGAAAGTGGTTTCCATCCAGTTCCACCAATTCATGTGCGGAGTGAGCGAGGCCAGGGGGCCTTCGGCAAACCATTCCCGATTCCAGGCATGAGCGGATTGAATGCACTGTCCAATCGGAAACCCCAGAGCCCCACCTAAAATTCCCCAAAGCATCAGACACCAGACCAGTTTGTCCTTTTTGAACCATTTCAGGTAAACAAACATTCCGGCCATTGCCATGAGAAGTCCGCCCCATTTTTCGTAACGCGGCTTGAGTATCTTGTCGGGCTCCCATTGCCAATGATCTGAAAAATAGAGCCAGGGCAGTTTTTTATTCGCCGGATCAAAAGGTTCGTTGAGCAGGAAAATCCCCAACAGCATCAGGAAAACGCAAATGAAGAACATAGCGCCCAGTTCTCCAGGACGATAATTCTTTGAGCTGAAACCGATCCCCAAAGCCATCCCGGCGAAACCGATCCAGAGTCCGCCCTTGATCGCCAGACCGACCATTCCCCAGCTCCAAGCCTCCCAGTTACCGACCAGCTCGGCATCATGTGTCAGCCCCACGGTTTGCCCGTAGGTCATGCAGCCTCCAAAGGAAATACCAATGGTGGTCCAGCTGATGGCCCTCGCGGCGGTCATG
>JAUIHU010000061.1 GCA_030432175.1 Verrucomicrobiia bacterium
AGGCCGGAATTCAGGACTCTGCAAGGGAAATCGTTTTCTTCGGACACGACACCAAGGAAGAAACACTGCGCCCCGGAACCCGCCGCGAGTTGAAAGTCAAAGTTCCGTTTGGTCGCAGCATGTCAATTGATGATGTTCGCGCCAACGATATCCTGGTCGCCTGGGCAAGGAATGATGATCCATTGACGGTGAAAAATGGCTTTCCTGTCCGACTGATCGTCCCGGGCTGGTACGGAGTGGCGAATGTCAAATGGCTCAAACGGATTGATGTCCGCGACCGACGTTATATGGGACGGTACATGGGGAGGGATTATGTCACAGTGCGCGGGGAAAGAGTTGGAGAGGAAGTCGTGTTTGTGGAATCCTCAGTGTCCCGGATGCGGGTAAAATCCATTATTGCACGAATCACCCAACGCCCAAACGGTGATGGAACCCATACACTTCGAGCTTACGGAGCAGCTTGGGGAGATGGAACCCCGATGGACCGTGTGGAAGTTCGTTTGAACGATGGAGAATGGCAAACCGCTCAACTCGATCAGGCGCCAGCTGAGAAGTTCTCCTGGAAATTCTTTTCCATCGAAATAGAAAACGTACCTGCAGGCAAACACACACTGGTTTCACGCGCTATTGACGCATCTGGTCGGGTCCAGCCTTCCGCAGACGATGACGCTATCGCCTTGAAGAAAACCTACTGGGAAGCCAACCAGCAATGGCCCAGAGAAATCAAAATCGGTTAAAACGCCGAAATTCTTTTTAAAATCTGCAAAGATCCAAGGGCTACACACTCAGCGCCTACCTGATTGGATGAAAACTTTTTTAACTGTAATCTGTACATCGGCATGTAGGTTTGTATAATTATCAACAGTTTTCTTAAATCACCTAATAGGAAAGCTGCATGTTCGAGCAAAGTTCCCTAACGACACAATAAAGTATAATTAAATGAAAACACTGTATGACAAATTAGGAGGAGAGGCAGCCGTAACCCTGGCTGTAGATAAATTCTACGAAAAAGTTTTACAGGATGATCGGATCAAAGACTTTTTTGAAGGTGTTGACATGGAAAAACAGAAAGTACACCAAAAGCTATTTTTGACTTATGCTTTTGGAGGATTGCCTAATTATTCTGGAAAATCCATGCGTAAAGCTCATCAGTCCCTGGTTGAAGAAAAGGGACTTAACGATGCTCATTTTGATGCAGTTATTGAGCTTTTAGCAGACACACTGAAAGAGTTGGATATTCCCGATGATTTGATCGCAGAAGTAGCTCAGATAGGAGAATCTACACGAAAAGATGTCTTAAACCGTTAATATAGCGAACAAGGCGATGGACGCTAGACAGACGACCATTTATTCGACGCATTTGACCAAGAGAGAGCTGATGATCAAAGATTTATTACTTCCAAGGTTGCTGGGACTTTTCTGCATTGTATTCATTCTTATCCAACAGAATTCTGCAAATGCAGCCTTTCTTGAGGAGTATGAAGATCCGCCGATCCGGTACAGTCAAGCCGAAACGGACAACGTTGCTGACGCCCTGCATTTACGCTTCCAATCTGGAGAATTCGCTCCAAAAGAATGGTCCCGGAAAAGGCAACTGGTGGAGTTTCTGAAAGAACTGGAAATTCCCCAGGCATCGCAGACATTGGTTTTCTCGAAAACCAGCCTCCAACGGGACGGGATCCACCCGAAACGTCCACGCGCATTGTATTTCTCCGATGATGCATACATGGGGTATGTCCAGGGTGGATTGCTCGAACTGACCGTGACAGATCCTGAGCTGGGACTGGTTTTTTATGCTGTTGACCCCAGGGAACGGACGATTAAACGCTCACAGGATTGCCTGGGATGTCACGGCGGTCCGAATACCGACTATTGGCCGGGAGTTTTCATCCGCAGTGTTTTACCTGATGAAGACGGCGAATTCACCCCTTCAGCCGGAAGTAAAATCATTCAACACACCAGCCCCATGAAAGACAGATGGGGCGGGTACTACGTCACCGGCAAACACGGAGATGGAAGACATTTAGGCAACGCCTTCTATGAAATGACGTCCAGTGGACCAGAGATTGACTCTGAAACTGGAGCCAATGTCACTGATTTGAGCCAATTTTTTGACGCCAGTCCTTACCTTCGAAATGACAGTGACATCGTTGCCTTGATGGTTCTGGAGCACCAGTGTGAAATGCACAACCGACTTTCTCGAGCTATGTTACGAACCCGCAAATGGATGGCATATCAAAAAAGTCTCAATGAAGCGCTGAACGAAGCTGGTGTAAATGACACATCGCCATCCGGCACGGCCAAAATGGTCATGGATTCCGAGACAGAGCGAGTTGTGGAATACATGCTCTTTTGCGGAGAGGAACGCCTGCCATTCGGGGGTATCGAGGGCGCCGGTGATTTTGAAAAAGCTTTTTTAAAGTCAAAAGTAACCGACTCCAAAGGCAGAAGCCTGAAGGATTTTGAACTGAAGCGCAGGCTTTTTGAATACCGCTGCAGTTACATGATTTACTCCAAAATTTTCGACCACTTATCACCTGAGCTGAAATCCTCAATCTACAACCGGTTGTTCGAAATTCTCAGAGCGCAGGAACTCCCGGATAAATACAGCCACCTGCGTCCAAACGAACGCCGCATCATCCAGGAAATCCTTTTGGAAACTAAGCCCGAAATTCAAGACTTCCTGCGTTGAACTCAGGGGGGTCAGTCAAAGAATTTTGACAAATGGTTTGTCAAAATTCTTTGACTGACCCCTTTATGAGCTTGAAATTTCTTTCAGAATTCCCATGCTTAATGTGGAAAAAGTAATATTACCTTTCACCAACATGAGCGACGTGGATTCTACAAATATTGATTCAATCAACCGGGGCCTTTCCAAAAAAGGAGAAGTCTGGTTGAACTTGACTCGTATTCTGGAGCCCACCGAAATAGATTATTTCGAAGCTTATGTGGCGACTTTTGAAGATCCTATCTTTCTAGGCTTCAGAATCAAAGTGCATGACAACATGATTCGAGTCGCCCCAATTCCTGTATTTCCCAACTTCATACAGCACTTGAACAACGCGATCTGGAAAGCCATCAGCTACAATGAACGCCTGAAACAGTTGGAACGATTGGAAAAGAACTTAAACGAATTCGACTCCGATCCAGAGATGGATCCAGATCTTCAGGATTTCGCGCATGCGGCTGGAATTCCCATTGTGTGAAAGAGAAAGAAATCATGTTCCCTGGGCCGTGCTACGGAATCCCTATGGGATTCAGACGATTTCCGGATCACAATTTTTTGGGTGTCTAAGAATTTAAAAGAATTTTCCACGAGATTGAAGATGACGAATCAACCGCTTTGCAAAGTATACCTTATTCTTAAACCACAAGTTCTTTAAGATCCAGGTGGGAACCATTGATAAAGCATCAGATAAATCAAAACTCCCGTAACTGATACATACATCCACAACGGCCAAGTCCATCTGGCAATCTTCTTGTGCTTTTCAAAGTCCTTTTTCCAGGCTCTCCACATGGTCATCAAAATCATTGGTACAATCGCAGCGGCCAATATGACGTGCGTGATCAAGATGGTGAAGTAAACAGGCCGAATCCAACCAGTAGCAGTGAACTTGGTGGATCCAGCATAATAGTGATAAATCAAATAGCAGATGAGAAACACCGCAGATACCAGGAATGCTGATATCATACAGCGTTGATGCGCTTCTTTCTTTCCTCGCTTGATGAAAACAAAACCCATCGTCAACAGGATGGCGCTGATTCCATTCAAAGTAGCGTTGACCGCCGGAAGATTTTCTACTGTCATATTTGGCTAAATCAATAAACCAGAGCAGGTAAAATTCAAGACGCTCCAGTCTTTTTGACCCTTATTTTACTTGTTTGTCCAACGTGGCGGATTTCTCTTCATCTTTAAACAAAGCAAGCAAATCCTTACCCATCTTCTTCACAACGTCTTCATCCTTTTCATTATACCAACCCCGGATCACTCCCTCTCTGTCTACTAAAACAAACATCGTACTGTGAATAAACAGGTCATCCACCGATGCGCGCTGGGCTGGGTCCGTTTCCGCAACAGCAAGCCGCAATCCGTTAATCGCAAAATCATAAATATCCCGCTTGTCACCTGTCAGAAAACTCCACCGCGATGTGTCGGCGCCGTGTTTGGCAGCATAGCGGGATAAAACATCAGGAGTGTCATGTGAAGGATCTGCCGTGAACGAAATCCAGTGGACCGGCGCCGCTTCCGGCACCAAATCCTGCAGTTCTGCCATGATGCGGGTCATTCTCGCACAGGGTCCTGGACAACGCGTAAAAATAATATCTGCAATCCAGTACTGATCACTGAATTGTCCGAGTTGGACTTCGACGCCTTGATGGTCGATAAAAATCGATTCCGGAATCTTCAAATCCACACGTGTTTCGGGAATCACTGGAGCAGTGGCGGATGTCGAATTCTTCTGACGATTCTTCAACTTGGAAGTTGAAACATAGGCCATGATTCCCATCAAAGTAACCAATACCATTCCTATGCCTAATGCCTTCGACCAACCACCTCCTGCTTGGCCAGAGTTGGGATCATTTTGATTTTCTTCCATTTTCTTTTTTAAATTAATGATCTTTTAATATTTGAAATCTAAATGTGATTATGTCTGTTAGCAATCTGCAAACCAATGCCAATCAGGATGATCGAAAATGCGACAAAAATTCCAGACGCTGACCAGAACGCGCTGTTGTTCCAAAAGATGACTCCAGTAACCTCCTGGTCCATTACTATCCGTAAAGATTGCACGCCGTAAGTAAGTGGGTTCAGTTTCATGATCCACTTTAGCCAGCCTGCAGCGCTTTCAACTGGAAAGATGGATCCAGACAACAACCACATCGGCATGAGAAACAGGTTCATGATCGCATGGAATCCCTGGGTGGATTCCATCCGCCATGCAAGAATGAATCCCAAAGCTGTCATGCCAATACTTAATGCAAGAATGACGATTGCAATGGCAATCCACTGCATCAGTCCGCCGATTGGAATTCCAATTAATGGCGCAATAATCATAAAAACAATCGCCTGGATAAATGCAATGGATGATCCTCCAAGAATTTTCCCGATCACAATTGAAAAACGAGGACAAGGCGAAACAAGTGTCCCTTGGAGAAACCCTTCCTTGCGGTCCTCAATAATTGAGATCGTGGAAAAAATTGCCGTGAACAGGGCAATCATCGCCACGATTCCAGGGACCATAAATTGAAGAGGACTGCGCGCTCCGTAGCTTTCCGGGGCTCGGAAAGATTCTCCAAGGCCAGATCCCAGAAAGATCCAGAAAATAATCGGTGTTCCCAAAGCTCCAACAATGCGGTTCCTTTGCCGAAAAAAACGAATCATTTCTCTCAACCAAAGTGAATAAATAGCGCCAAAAATATGAGTTGATCCTGAAGAAACGGCCATTACTTCACTCCTTTCATGAATTCACTTGAGGTCAACAGTTGCTGATCAGAAGAGTCCTCATCCAGATTCAACTTCAAAAATACATCTTCCAATGAAGGTTGACTCCAGGTGATTGAAACCAAATTTTCTCCCAGTCTGGAAACCACTTCGGGGATTTCTCTTGCCAGATGCGATCCAGTAATCTGCATACCCTGTTCTAGTCTTATGACATTCTCTTTCCATTTTTGAGGTAGTAAATCCAAAGCAGGTTCTGGATTTTCAAGTTCCAATCGAACCGTTTCCTCACCTTCAAACTCCTTTTTCCAAAGATCAGGAGATCGAACCCCAAGCATCTGTCCTTCTTTTAAGATTCCAATCTGATCACATTGTTCCATCTCCTGCAGCAAGTGGGATGTAACCAACGTAGTCACCCGGGTTCTGTCGCGCAACTGTTGTACCGTTTTCCAAAATTGATCCCGAGCCAGAGGGTCCATACCAACTGTGGGTTCATCCATGATCAATATTTCCGGATCATGCAACATACACTTGGCAACCTCGACTCGACGTTTTAATCCACCAGACAACTCCTTCACCCTATCTGAAGCTCGATCCTTGACACCCAAAACCTCCAATAGTTCATCCACTTTCTTTCGAAGGCGTGTTCCGTGCAGGCCATAGAAATAACCCTGGAAAATAAGGTTTTCGCGAACCGTTAATTGGACATCCAAACTCGGGGACTGGAAAAGCGCTCCGATTTTGTGTCTGGCAGCCGCAGGATGGACTCCCACATCAACCTCCCCCAGCCAGATGCGTTCTTTGCGACAAGGGATCCAAGATGTTAAAAGATGAAAGAGTGTCGATTTCCCGCTTCCATTGGGACCAAGGAACCCGAACAACTCGCCTTTTTCTATCTCAAAGGCGATATCCTTGAGGGCAACTCTTTCTCCATAGGAAAAAGAGAGTTGTTTCACTCGGACGATTTTGGCGTCTACCGGATCTTGGACTTTCATGCAGGAATAGCAGGTGAATGATTCAGAAAAGAAAAATCGTCCCGACACACCGGAAAACCGGATATTTCGGGACGATTCAAAGCGTTAAAATGAACTAACAGGGTTATCTGTCCCTTAACTGAACTCAGTTATACCAGTCAGAAGAGAAATCACCCCAAGCTTCATCATTCCAGCCTGCTCCCTCATCAACAACTGGAGCTGGTTCAGGTTCTGGCAGGGGTTCTGGTTCAGGTTCAGGAGCAGCTTCAGATTCTGTCTCAACTGACTCTTCAACGGTTTCACTTGCAGATGATGCTCCATCGTCCGAGGACTCCTCATCTCCCCAGCCTTCATCATCACCAAATCCAGCGTCATCTCCGAATCCATCATCTTCCTCAGAGCCGAAACCATCATCTCCAAAGGCATCGCCTCCGAAGCCGCTGTCATTCGAAGAGGAATCATCATCAGAAGAACTGTCGTCACCCCAGCCATCGTCAGATCCACCAAAGGCGTCATCACCACCGCCGAAAGCGTCATCAAATCCGCCAAAGTCCATCATACCTCCACCACCGCTGGAGGTAGCTGATTCCGATTCAGACTTGTACCATTCGTTGAATTCATCCTTTTCCATCACGTGTAAACGACCACCCATACTGAAGTGGAGGTTTCCACAAAGCTGAGCACAAGTAACTCTGTAAGATCCTGTGCGATTGGCAGTGAATGAAACAGGAATCGATAAGCCTGGAGTAGCGTCCTGACAGACTCGAAGCGCGCGAACGGCAAAACTGTGAATCACGTCCATGGATGAGACATGCACAATCACTGGCGTGTCAACTGGAACATTGATGTCATTGATAACAGCTACATCATCCTTACCTTTTTCATCTTCTGGATCATACCCCAAAGGATTTCCAGCCTCAGCCAGCTCCATTTTCTGACTGCCAAATTCGCCATCAATACCCGCATATCTGGCATTCCACGCAAATTGCTGAGCTGCCAGTCGAATTTCTAACGCATCTTCCTGTTCTGGATAATCTCCAGCCCAGCTTGCCCAGATTGGAATCGCAAAACCGACAAGTAAAACACCTTCCGTCATGGCGACGAATGCTTCCAGATAAGAAGAAAAGTGACTTTTAACTCCGGTGTAATTGGCAACAGGATTCTTTGATTGGCGGAAGCGGATCAGCACATAAATGTAATATGCCAGCCAACCAAGAAACAATACAGCCATGAGGCCATGTATCAGCCACATCAAACGATCGATTTCCGCACCGTGTTCGGAAGCGATCAAAGGGGTTCCAAAAAAGTTGTTCATTGATAATTCTTAACCAAATCGTTTTCGTTGATCGAAGCTGACATTGCGGAGTCAGCTTTCATTTCTGAGCCGGACCTGGATCCGGCAGAGCCTCCGCGTCGGAGCAAATAATATGCAAACGCTCCCAACCCGACCCAGATCGCGAACACCACAATAAGCAATGTCATGATCCCCATATTCATTCCCGCAGCCATTTTGGAGTCAGATTTTCCAAAACAAGTGGCGCATGCCAAGGCTTGTGGTATTTGAGAAATGAATACGAGTCCTGTGAGTAAGAGCTTTGTTTTCATTAGACCAAACCAAATTTTCTCAGTTTTTTCAGAGCGGATTTTCCATAGGTGTAAAGTCCAAAACCGGAAATCAAACCCACTATTCCCAACGCCAATGATCCAATTCCACCTTCTCTGAAAAAGTGAAAAATTGATCCCAATCCTACTCCAACAGAAAGCAGAATGGACGCTGCAATAAACAAGAGGTGAATCGCTTTGATAGACATAATGAATAAATGGTTAGGCCTGGTTCAGATTATTTACTGAACTCGGCTCGTTAAATTTTAGTGGTCAGCGCCTGCTTCGTGATGAGTTTCAGCAGCGCCTTCAACATGCGCCACTTCAGGTTGTTCCCCGCCCAGTGTTGGAAAGTCTGCGTAGGAGAACAGTGTCAGGAACATCAGTCCGACAAAAAAGAACCCGGTAAAACCAAGAACTGTGTAAATCAATTTCTTTTCCGAAATAAGGTGCATGAAATACGCAGCAACGAGAAAAGCTTTGAAAGTTGCGATCAAGAGACCAACTCCAATATTCAGGAAATGATGCCCGAAATCTACTTTTGACACCGCAACAGTGATGACAGTAAATACAATCAGTAAGATAAACACGAATCTGCAGGTTCGCATGAAATCCGGGACGCTATGGTTATCACTCATAATATTTTTAAATTTTAATTATGTAAGATTTAAGCCTTATGGAAATTCATTAAAATCAATCGAATGAATTTCTCACAACAGGTACAAAACAGGAAACAGGAAAATCCAAACCAAATCCACAAAGTGCCAGAATAATCCTGAAACTTCGACGCGATTCGTAAAACGCTCTGGATCAGTCTTCCACATTTTGCTCCCAGGGCCCCATAAGTAAAGGTTCACCAAAGCTCCCCCAATAACGTGCAACGCGTGCAAGCCTGTCAGGGTGAAATAAATGGCGTAATAAGTATCCGTTTTCGGATAAATGCCATGAGAAAATTTGGATCCGTACTCAATACTCTTGATTACTAAGAAGGCCACCGAACATAGCAAAGTAATCAGCATGAACTTCCGGAACCCTTCAAAGCTATTCATCTTGAGGTTGGCCCAACTCATCAGGATAGTGATACTGGAAAAAATCAAGACTCCAGTGTTAATGGTTCCCAACCAAATGTTTAATGGACGCAAATGCCACATTCCCGGATCTGCGCCAACACGCAGCAGAATGTAAGAGGAAAAAAGCGCTCCGAACAACATCACCTCGGAGGCCAGGAACAACCAGATCCCAACTTTCGCATTGTACAGCCCGGTGTCTGGTCTCGGGGTTGAATTATAGGGTATTTCCATGAATCAACTCAGTTATTTTACGTTTTTAAAGTCATGTTGAGTTCTGGTGACTTCAACGGCTGACAGCCAGGGTTTATGTCAGTCATCCAGAACTCGGTTCATTGATTACTCGGCAGATTCGTTCTGCGCTACAAATCCCTTCTTAACTCCAGGCACAGAGTATTCATAAGGATCACGATAAACCACTGGCTGCTCGGTAAAGTTACCGTGCGGCGGAGGTGTCGGGGTCGCCCATTCCAAAGTGGTCGCTTCCCATGGGTTGTCACTTTCAACTTTCTTACCGTTCTTGATACTCCAGAACAGGTTGAATATGAACGGCAGTTGGAATAATGCCAGGCCGAAGGCAGCGTGGGTAATAGGGATGTTCAATCGAATAGATTCTGCGGTCAGCCCCAAAATTCCCGCTTCCATATCAGAAGCATAGGAGGCCCCACCATCATACATACGCCGTGACATCCCATCCAATCCTTGAATAAACATGGGCAGGAAGATCGCATTCATGAAAATGAACGATCCAACAAAGTGAATTTTACCTAAAACTTCACTCATCTTGCGTCCTGTCATTTTAGGGAACCAATAATAAACTCCGGCAAATAGGGCAAAAATAGTTCCTGGAGCCACAATATAATGGAAGTGAGCAATAACGTAATAACTGTCATGGAGATAGAGATCAGATGCGTTAAAGCCGAGTGGCAAGCCTGTCAAACCGCCCAGTCCGAACATTGGCAGAAATGCCAGAACGAAAAGCATTGGTGTAGTAAATCGAATGGATCCCCCGTAAAGAGAAATCATCAATGTCGTCAAAATGATGACCGACGGCACAGAAATCAACATGGTCGTCGTCTGGAAAAAGGTACTGATGGTTACGCCCATTCCAGTCAGATACATGTGGTGAGCCCAGACGATAAATGAAAGAAATCCAATAGCTAAAGCTGAATAAACCAGTGATTTGTAACCCCAGAGTGGTTTGCGGGTGTTGTTGGCCAGAACTTCAGCAACGATACCGATCGCTGGCAAAATTAAAACGTACACCTCAGGGTGAGCCAGGAACCAGAACAAATGCTGCCACAACAAAGGACTTCCACCACCACTGATTTTATCTGCCATGGAAACGGATCCGCCTACCATCAATCCTGTAGGAAGGAAGAAACTGGTGTCCAGTAAGTTATCCATCAACTGCATGATCCCGGCTGCTTCCAATGGAGGAAAGGCCAGCAACAAGAGGAAAGCGGTCACAAACTGCGCCCAGACAAAAAACGGCAGACGCATCCAGGTCAATCCAGGAGCACGTAGCTGAATCACTGTCGCAATGAAATTCACGGAACCCAGCAATGATGAGGAAATCAACAAAACCATCCCAACCAGCCAGAAGGTCTGACCGTTCACAGCATATTGCATGTCAGTAAGGGTGGCCAATGGCGAATATGAGGTCCATCCCGCTTTGGCAGCGCCTCCAGGAATGAAAAAGCTCACAAACATTACGACGCCACCTACGAAATACATCCAGTAACTAGCCATGTTCAATCTCGGAAATGCCATATCAGGCGCTCCAATTTGCAGTGGAATCACATAATTCCCAAATGCCCCGAACGCCAGAGGCACAATCGCAAGAAACACCATGATGGTTCCATGCATAGCTCCCAGAGAATTGTAAAAATCGGGCATAATGAAATAACCACCACCATCTTTGACGGCTCCCATTGCATTATCTCCGAAGAAAAAGTGTAAGATTCCACCAATTACAGGAATAGGCTGATTAGGATAGGCCAGCTGCCATCGCATAAGCATGATCAGGAAGAACCCGAACAGCAGAAAGGTCAGGGCGGTCAGGCCGTACTGAATACCGATCACTTTATGATCGGTGGAGAATACATACTTCCTCCAAAAACTCAGCTCCTCATGTCCGTGATGGTGCGAGTCGCTGACGTCGTGATGTGGGTTGGACTGCGTTGTCGTTGCCATGGTTTTCAGTTGTCTGTCGATTGGAAAATCTCTGTGCCTGAGCCTTGTAACCAAGACTCAAGTGACTTTCCAATTTTTTCTCTATTTATTCTTTTGTTATAAACTGATCTAAATTCTATGAATCCACTGCTCACTAAACTGTTTTGTCGATAGCCATTGTCACAATGAGTAATGGCAGATATGCAATGGATGCCAAAAACAGATTCCGGGCATTCAATCGATTGGGCTCCTTTGCAAATTGTATCGACGGAACCAGATACCCAATACTAAGAATGATAGCTATGGAAAAATACCAAATCCCGGTGACCCCAAAAAGTGATGGAGTTCCAGCAAATGCAAGTAAAGCAAGGTTGTAACCTACAGCATTCAAAGCAGTGCGCTTTCCGGTGGAATCAGTCACAGGCAGCATTCGAAATCCAGCTTTGGCATAATCATCTCGATACATCCAGGCAATCGCCATGAAATGCGGCATTTGCCAAAGGAATAGAATCATGAATAAGGTCCACCCGGCGGGCCCTAGCGATCCTGTGGCGGCGGTCCAACCCATCAGCGGCGGCAGCGCTCCAGGAATTGCCCCAATCGCTGTGTTTAATGTCGTGACCCGCTTCAACGGAGTGTAAACAAATACATAGCTGATGAAGGTCAGTGAACCCAGTAGACCCGTGAGTCCATTTACCAGAAATGTCAGGTAAATAGCTCCAAAAATACCAAGTATTGATCCAAAAATCAGCGCCGTAGAAGCGGCAATGTGACCAGCCGGAATCGGACGATCTTCTGTGCGTGACATTAAAGCATCCAAATCCCTTT
>JAUIHU010000062.1 GCA_030432175.1 Verrucomicrobiia bacterium
CATGGAAGCACTGGCTGGACGGAACCAGGAAAATGAAATAAAAATCATGGACCCCACTGCGCAGGAAGGGGAATCCGGAACCAGTCAGGGGAGCCTTCCGGATTCTACCCGAACTCTGGATCTGGCGGCCTTGAACGCCAGACTGGAGTCTTCCAGCGCTGAAAAACGTGTAACCTGGGCGCTGGAACACTTCGGTGACAAGATTGTGTTGTCCTCAAGTTTCGGCGCGCAGTCCGCTGTTTCATTGCACCTGACCACCCGCCAATGGCCAGACATCCCGGTGATCCTGATCGATACCGGTTACCTGTTTCCGGAAACCTATCGTTTTGTCGATGAGCTAACCGAAAGATTGAGGCTCAATCTGAAAGTTTATCGATCGCGCCTGAGCCCAGCCTGGCAGGAGGCTCGTTTTGGCAAGTTATGGGAACAGGGTTTGCCTGGCATAGAAAAGTACAATCAGATGAACAAGGTGGACCCAATGAACCGTGCCCTTGACGAACTCAACGCCAACGCCTGGATCGCCGGACTGCGACGGGACCAGAGCTCATCACGAGCCGGGATCGCTGTGCTGGGACGAAGTGGTGACAGAATCAAGGTTCATCCAATACTGGACTGGAATGACCGCAAAATCTTTGAATACCTCAAAGAGCATGACTTGCCGTATCATCCGCTCTGGGATCAAGGTTATGTTTCCATTGGTGATGTTCACACCTCTAGCAAGCTGACCGATGACATGACTGCTGAACAGACGCGATTCTTTGGCTTGAAACGCGAATGTGGTCTTCATGAAAATGTAGACTACACAATTTAAAAGGAATGTTGTAATAGTTCCCTTGCTAAAGTTCATTCGAAATGGCAGGGAACATTTCACTCTTCCAAGGACCGAAGGACAGCAATACAAAAGTAATGGCAAACAACTCTGAGCCGTCAAAGCTCCACGAACGAAATATTCACACAGAGTTCCATCGAATGCTGGGGCGAGCCGATAAGGAAAACTTACTTGGCCAACCCGGGCATGTTCTCTGGTTATATGGACTTTCTGGATCCGGAAAAAGCGCATTGGCAAATGCCTTGGAACGCGACCTTCATCAGCTTGGTTTCAAGACCCAGATTTTGGATGGAGACAACATCCGATCCGGCCTGAACTCGGATCTGGGTTTTTCTGACGCTGACCGATTGGAAAACATCAGACGCATTGCTGAAGTGGCCAAATTATTTGCACATGCAGGAATTATTACGATCACCGCGTTTATAACTCCCAAAAAAGAACTGCGTGAATTAGCGCGTAGAACCGTTGGAGATCAGGATTTTACCGAGGTCTATGTGAAATGTTCATTTGAAACCTGTGAGCAGCGGGATGTAAAGGGTCTCTATGCCAAAGCCAAATCGGGTGGAGTGAAGCAATTCACCGGGAAGGATTCAGCCTTTGAGCCGGGGGATGATACAGCCGACCTCGTGATTGATACAGAAACGCAATCCTTGGAAGCGTCAAAAGCCTCTTTAAAAAATGCTCTGGGCGCCAAGCTCAATCTGAAGTTCAGTGAATAAGCCGGTTTGAGATTGTTGTTGCCGCTCAATAATTGAATTACCCAATCAAGAACGCTAAATAAATTTGAATTATAAAACAGATCCCGTGTGGTCTGTCGAAGTATGAAGACATACAACCTAACCCACCTTAAACAATTAGAGGCGGAATCGATTTTCGTCATACGCGAAGTGGCGGCGCAGTTCGAAAGACCTGTGCTTCTGTTCTCGGGAGGAAAAGATTCTATTGTCATGACCCGTCTGGCCCAGAAAGCCTTCTGGCCAGCCAGGCTCCCTTTTCCACTGCTGCATGTGGATACTGGACACAATTTCCCCGAGACCATTGAATATCGTGATAATCTTGCAAAAGATATCGGAGCCGAACTGGTTGTCCGATATGTTCAGGACTCGATTGATAAAGGTCGCGTCAAAGAGGAAACAGGCTACAACGCCAGCCGCAATATGCTTCAAACTGTGACTTTACTGGATGCATTGGAAGAGTTTCAGTTTGACGCTGCCATGGGCGGAGCGCGACGGGATGAGGAAAAAGCAAGAGCCAAAGAACGTTTCTTCTCCCATCGAACTGAGTTTGGTCAATGGGATCCAAAAAACCAGCGTCCCGAACTGTGGAACCTCTTCAACGGTAAGAAGAATTTTGGCGAGCACTTCCGGGTGTTTCCATTAAGTAACTGGACTGAGATGGATATCTGGCAATATATCGCCCTGGAAAATCTGCCACTTCCGACCATCTATTTCTCTCACGAACGGGAAGTCATTGAACGCAGCGGCACACTCCTGGCAACTTCCGAATTCCTGACGCTAAATGACCAGGAAGTTCCGTC
Source organism: Verrucomicrobiia bacterium (assembly GCA_030432175.1). Classification (GTDB taxonomy): domain Bacteria; phylum Verrucomicrobiota; class Verrucomicrobiia; order Limisphaerales; family JAUIHU01; genus JAUIHU01. The sequence continues at coordinate 2,367 of JAUIHU010000062.1, forward strand.
CAAACGCATTGTCAGATTCCGCACAGTCGGTGACATGACCTGCACCGGAGCTGTGGAATCAGAAGCCAATTCGGTTCAAGACATCATTGGTGAAGTCGCAGCTGCCCGTGTCACCGAGCGTGGAGGAAGAGCTGACGACAAACGTTCTGAGACCGCAATGGAAGATCGGAAAAAAGAAGGATACTTTTAAAATCAATCAGCGTTAAAATCGAATGTCACATCAAAAGAATTACCTGGATATGGATCTGCTCCGCTTTACTACAGCGGGCAGTGTCGACGACGGAAAGAGCACGCTGATTGGTCGATTGCTCTATGACAGTAAATCAATCTTTGAAGACCAGCTGGAAGCGGTAGAGAGATCCAGCAAGCAGCGCGGAGACGAAATCGTTAATTTGGCTCTCCTCACAGACGGGCTTCGGTCCGAACGTGAACAGGGAATCACCATTGACGTCGCTTACCGTTATTTTGCTACTCCCAGAAGAAAATTCATCATCGCTGACACTCCCGGCCATATTCAGTACACAAGAAACATGGTCACCGGCGCTTCGACTGCGAATCTGGCAATCATCCTGGTGGATGCGCGGAAAGGTGTCATCGAGCAAACCTGTAGACACGCATTCATAGCGTCCTTGCTCAAAATTCAGCACATTGTCGTCTGTGTAAACAAGATGGACCTCGTGAATTATGAAGAGGACGTTTATGAGAAGATAAAGGATGATTTTGCTGATTTTGCTTCTCGCCTGGATGTGCCAAATGTCGACTTTATTCCTATCAGCGCTTTGAATGGTGATAACGTCGTCGACAGATCCAACAACATGCCCTGGTACGGTGGGAACACCCTGCTCTACAATCTTGAAACTGTATATATCGGGGCAGAATACAATCATGTGGACGCTCGCTTTCCAATCCAGTGGGTAATCCGACCACAGTCCAAGGAACATCACGATTTCAGAGGATTTGCCGGACGCGTGGCGGGAGGAGTGTTCAAGAAAGGAGATGAAGTGTTGGCTCTTCCTTCTGGATTTAAATCGAAAATCAAAGGAATTCATACGATTGATGGCGATCTGGAGGAAGCTTTCGCGCCCATGTCGGTTTGCATCACCTTGGAAGATGAACTGGATATCAGTCGGGGTGACATGATTGTGAAGCCGAACAACCCGCCTGATTCGACCCAGGATGTCGAGGCCATGGTTTGTTGGTTCTCTGACACATCTTCGCTCCAGGCTGGCAAAAAATACACTCTCCGACACACAACACGTGAGGTGAAGTGCATTCCAAAAGAGGTGCGCTATAAGGTGAATATCAATAACCTGCATAAGATCGAAGACGACCTGGAGGTTAAACTGAATGATATAGCCCGTATTGCATTCCGGGTTTCGTCCCCATTATTTGTCGACAGTTACAACCGGAACCGCCTGACAGGTAGTTTTATCCTTGTCGATGATATGACCAATGTTACTGTTGGCGCAGGGATGATCCTCTAGGAATTTGTAGTTCGCGTTGAGCTAAGGGGGATCATTCAGACGAAGGCAAAACCAGAGTCTTTGTGACGGCTGATCCCTCTTTTCGATATCAATACGTGCTCTTTGATTTTGATGGCACACTGGCCAATTCAACAGCAGTGTCCATTGAAGTTTATAATGAACTGGCGTCAGAAAACGGTTTTCTGCCGATCACAGACGCCAACTATGACCACCTCCGCTCTCTTGCCATCAGGGAAATGATTCGGGAACTGCGAGTTCCAGTCTTTAAGATTCCTGAACTTCTTGTCGCTGGAAGAAAACGGACTTTCCAGAAAATTGATTCAGTCCAGCCATTTGGAGAAGTCTTTGATGCTGCGCGTAAACTGAAGCAAATGGGAGTTCCAGTAGGCATCTTTTCAACAAACAGCCTGGAAATGATTGAAGCCTTTCTCAAAAAACACGGTTATGATCAAATTTTCTCTCCCATCGTCGCTGGTGGTGGTTTCCTTGGGAAAAGGCGAAAGCTTCTGAAATTTCTAAGAAAATCAGGACTTTCCCCAGATCAGGTGGTGTATGTGGGAGATGAAGTTCGCGATATCGAGTCGGTGCATGGTGTCGGAATGCACATGGCCGCGGTAACTTGGGGTGTTAACAACTCCAAGGCCCTGATGATGAACAATCCGGAATATTTAATTGAGAACCCAGGCGATATTCCAGCTGCGATTTTGCAGACAACCTGATAGCGAGAACCGGCTTCCCGACATTCAAGCCCTGAAAAATACTTGACGACAGAGCGGGAATTCAGAGGAATAACACGAAACAGCAATTGCCCAGCCAGATCATCGGAATGAATCAGGCTTGATACAGAAAATCAATGAAAGTGGATGACTCGAAGAAGAGTCTAAAAGTAGAAATGGTCGGAGCGACAGGATTTGAACCTGCGACGTCCTGCTCCCAAAGCAGGTGCTCTACCAAGCTGAGCTACGCTCCGTTCCCTAACAGGGCGTGAAGTCTCCTAAAAAATATTCAATCACGCAACCAATTTATTAAAAAAATTTCAGATCGCAGAAATGCGCTCCTTAAAACAACCTTATGATCCCAAATATCAGGAAAAAAAGACGCCTTGCTTTCAGGCCCAAAAAATCTAAATCAAACGTCTCAAAACCAGACAAGCGATCCACTCAAGAACCTAACCAACCCAAAGCAAAAAGTAATTCAAAAGATCTGACACCATCGTCAGAGGAACAACCAAAACGCAGGCGAGTTACCAGGAGTTCAGCGAGTGTTAGTCGTAGCTCCACGGACCCTGCCAGGCCAACCAAGACATCTTCCACAGCGCCGGCGCGTCGAAAACGCTCTGCAGCAAGCGCCAATAAGCCTTCTGTAGATGCCAAGAGCGAAAAGCAGACCAAGAGAAGAGTATCTGCCTCAAGTCAGAGTAGCGCTGACGTTCAATCAGAAAAATCAACCGTTAGAGGTTCAAACCAGGATCCAGGCCAGGAAAGGAAACAACGCAGAATCAGGGAAAAAACACCCCGCCCTGAGCCCCGCCCCAAAAGAGCCAAACTCAGTCAACGTAACACCGCCGACCGCAAGCCAACGAAGGAAGATACGATATCAACTTCCACTCGCAAATCTGAAAAAACAAGTCCACCCCGGACCAGAAGGCAGCCTGCATCAGCATCAAAAACACAAAAAGTTGATAAAGCTGACATTCCACGTCCAGCGCGATCACGAAGAAAACCTGTTTCTACAGCTGAGGAAACTTCGAAAGATCAAAAGAGCATTGAGCGCAAAACTACAGCTCAGAGAAAAGCTACGACAAGGTCCAGGAAAAGACCTCCAACTACGAAATCGCCGGTTCAAAGCGCAGAAGACGCAGAGACTTCTCCAGAAAACCTGAGATTTCGAGATCTTGATCTACATCCGCGAGTTTACAAAGGGGTTAAGGTAAAAGGCCACGAATCCCCAACACCTATCCAAGCCAAAGCGATCCCGGTTTGGCTGGATGGATCTGACATTGTCGGCAGCGCTCAAACCGGCACCGGCAAAACCGCCGCTTTTGCTCTACCAATCTTGTCCCAACTCGAATCCTGGCGGGATGAGGGTTTGCTGCGTGAAGTGGACGAGGAAGCTGAGGCAGAGTATCGCGCCCAAGGACGACGCGGAAGACCTTCCAGATCCAAAGGCCGAGACAGAAGAGGCGCTTCCCGATCCGCGCCCCGACCTTCATCCTCTGTGGCGCGCCCGATGACATTAATCATCGAGCCAACTCGTGAATTGGCCAACCAGGTACTGGACGCGATCCGTGAGTACGGCGCATTCACTTCTTGTAAAACATCCGTAATTTATGGGGGTGTTGGGTACGGCTCCCAAAGAGCAGAGCTCGCTAACAATCCGGAAATCATTGTCGCAACTCCAGGGCGATTATTGGATTATGTAGAGCAGGGAGAGATTTCTCTAAAAAGTGTCAAAGCAGTCATTCTGGATGAAGCCGACCGAATGCTTGATATGGGTTTCCTCCCGGATGTTCGACGAATACTGGAAGCTTGCCCGCCTCCGCACAAGCGTCAAACCGGATTCTTTTCGGCTACTCTACCTCCAGCAATTCAAACCCTGGTAAACTGGGCAGCAAAAGATCCGGTAACTGTTTCGGTTGATCCACCGAAATCTACTGCGCGCACAGTGAAGCATGCGCTTTACCCGGTTGCTGAAGTACAGAAATCCGAACTGCTGCTGGCTTTGCTTGAAGAAACGCACTACGAATCCGTCATCGTTTTTTGCAGAACCAGACGTGGCGCGGATCGAGTTGGACAGTTGATGAAGAAGAAAAAACACCCGGTGGGTGTGCTGCATTCCGATCACAATCAAAAGGAACGTGAACTGGCTCTCAAGCGGTTCCGCTCAGGTGAATACGATGCGCTGGTAGCCACGGATATCGCTTCTCGTGGACTCGATATTGCCGATGTGACTCATGTGATCAACTATGACGTGCCTGAAAATCCTGAGGATTATGTCCACCGAATCGGAAGAACCGGCAGAGCTAAAGCTTCCGGAGATGCGTTTACTCTATACACAGCCCAGGATGCTCATTCCGTTTTACAGATAGAGCGTTACATTGAAGCAAAGATTGACCGGCGAAGGGTAGATGGTTTTGACTACCGATACACCGCGCTTTTTGATGAAGGTAAAGGTAACCGCCCTACTCTTGCGTCCGGTAAATTCAAAAGCTCACGGGTCCGGGGCGGATATGTCTTCGGTATGAGTTCCCGTCGTCGCCGTCGATAATGTTCCTGACGCTAACCAATAATTCGGACTCTTCAAAATCAATCCTCAGGTTCTTCTTCATCGATTGATGACTGAGTCCGAATCGGAATCTGCAAATACTCTCCCGGATCCGTCGATATTTCTACCGGATCCGTCTCCAGTCGATCATACTTCGAACGTTCCAGGATTTCTTTCGCCATTTCCGCCATCTGTTCATTAAGCAAATCCTCCACTTCAACTTGAACGATACGTCCTGGAAAATACTCCATCCCGGCTTCTCCAGTCCATTGACTGTACACTTCCAGTTGTTCCGAATCCAGAATCTGCCCCATTTCTAACAGTTCTTCCGCCCGGATCGCGTGCATGAGATCCCGGAACAAATCCGGATCATAACTTTCGCGAGCCAATGTTCGATAGAGGATCGCAATACGCGCTTCCTGGATGGAACTTCGAGTTACAACAAACGGCTCCAGCTGCTCTTCACTGAGTTCAAGCAGACTGGAATAAAACCGGTCATCATGCGGGCTGAAGAGAAATCCTTTCCATTTCTCACCCAATTCATCGACCTGGCGTTTGACTTCGTCCCTGACTGCTTTCCGAGCTGCCTCATTGAGGGATTCGGTTAGTTCCAGTCGCAGCGTTTCAAATTCTTCAAATCGGACAAATTCGTCTGATGATTGAGTTGATGCTGTTTGAGAATCGATCTCCTCATCACTATCGCTGCCGTCCTTAAGACCATTCAGATCTGAAGTCAGTCGATTCTTCGCATTGTTCGATTTTTCGTTGGGTTCGTTGTTATCGAATAAAAAGGCAACTCCCAATGGAATTCCGAAAATCAGCGCTCCGGCGATGAATGATTTCCAATGCATAATAAACTCTTTCAAAAAACGCGTTCCTGGCTCACCAACTCTATCTGGCTTGATCCGAAATAAGAGCTGGGAGTTGAAAATGCAATTTGATTTTCAATTTCAAGGAAGAATCTATATCCAGCTCTTTTTGGGGTGCGATGAAAGGAGGGTGGAGTCCTGGGAACGCTGAGCCCCAGCTCGGCGAGTAGAGCCGGCATTGGAAGTGGGCTGAACCGGCAAACAACCACCCGATTTTAATCATACCCCTCTTTTTGTTCAGATGGAGTGAATGTATCACGCAAAGACGCTAAGTCGCAAAGAGACATAATTGTGCAAAGCTGATCAATTTAAGGGATCCAGCGAAATCCTGATCCAGAGATTCGAACTCTCCCTGTTTCCGGATCAACAGCATTCTCAGCTTCTAGCAAACGGGCGCCTCCATCTAAAAACAGAACCTGCCCTCCATTCGAATGCAGATTGGTGTGCAGATTGTTGGGTCCAGCAACCGGAGATTTCTTGCCGTTATCGAATAGATAAATTGTCTCGGAAGGAAACGGAATCGAAGTCAATCGCACCTGTCTCCCAGCGCCGCTTCCATTGACATGTCGATTCAGCGAGTAATGAAATAAATTATTCCCGTTGCTGCGTCTTGGGTTTTCCGGACAAATCCAGATAGATTTCTCAACTGGAGCCAATGCATTGGTCCTCCATGGTCGGGATCGATATTCCGTGACTCCCAACAGCTTTGGCAAGTCGACATACCATCCGGACTTGGTCGACAAACCAGATCCTGCTCCATCCAAAGGAAGCAAACCTTTCTGGTCCAAGGTAAATAACTGAACTCCGATTCCCCATTGCCTCAGATTGTTCAGACAGGATATTCGCCTGGCTGTGGATTTCGCTTTAGCAATGACCGGCAAGGCCATGGATGCAAGAATCCCTATTATAGAAACCGTCACCAAAAGTTCAATCAGCGTCAGGCCGAGTATTTTTCTGAGCCTGTCAGACTGAGAACTTTTATTACTACAAATGTATTTAAATAATTCGATGCTAAATTGCTGCTTGCTGAAGCGGGTATATGGAATCATAAAAAACCTCCTGACTATAAAATAGAACAGGAGGTTGAATGAATCAACAGGCTCTGGATTATTTTCTGGAAATAATCACAGACTGCCAGTCAGGATTTCTAACAGCGCCGCTTCCTTTTCAGGTCCGGGAATAAAATCCAGGGATCGATAGTATCGTTGACTTTCCGTTTCGGAAGTTTCTTCACTGGTGATCAGTTTTACGAGATAAGGCAACGCATGCGTTCCACGTATTCTCCAGACAATGTCTCTTCCCGCAGCGGTGTTCCACCCATCGCCGACTTTTTCCAGCCAGCAATCCAACCGATCATTCTCCAACCCGGCGGCGCCAATCCCCAGGGCCTCAAGATACCACCGGTCAGCGCCATCGTGCTGAGCAGCCAGTTCCGCCCACAATAGATCAGCTGAGTCTCCCTTGATTCCACGCATTACAATCGCTGCCTGCCTTCTCACTGCAGCTGACGGATCCTCAACGATTTCGCGAACGTATGGGATTGGATCCAAATCTTTCTCCTGAACAATACGCAACGCAGTTACCCTCAGGTCAGGATTCTTCTCGCCCAACGCTGCCATCAGATATGGACGAGCTTCGACTCCTTCCAGCCGAGTCAACAAATGCAAAGCTCTGGCTCGCATTCTGGGATTTTCACTGTTCTTATAAAATGAAGACAGCGACTCTTCAGCGTTGGCGCCTGCATCGTGGAGTTTTGTCCAACCCAGATACCGTGTGGCCAGGTTGGGAGATGAGAGCGCTTGAATGGCGTCTTCCAGGCTGACAATGCAAGGCTCAGTAACTTTGTAATCGACTCCCTCAGGAGCAACTCGATAAATCCGGCCACGGACTTGTTCTGGATCCTGATCCGCCATGGCATGTCCTCCAACTCCAGCGTCATACCAATCAGCCACCATCAGCGATCCGTCCGGCGCGACACAAACATCCGCAGGGCGCACCCATTTTTCTGAGGATTTAAGAATATTCACCGTTTCAGCCGAGTATCCGGCTCCATCCGCCCTAACAGGGTAAGCGCGCACAACATTATGACCTGCTTCACAATGGATCATCTGCCCATGAAAAACCTCAGGCAACAAATCCCCTTCGTAAACCAGAATCCCTGTGGGAGATCCGCTGCCAGTTAAAAGTAAGGTAGGAACGACACCCGGATCATTCAAATGCCAGTGCCGACGAGGGATTTCCTTTTCGATGTTAGTACGGTCACTACGCCAGCCAGCGCCGGTCATTTCATCACGGTATCCGTAGTTACCAAATTCCATGACGTAATTTATCCGGACTCCGCGATTGCCATCGTCATCATTGTCCGATTGCCAGAGACCGCCAAAGGAATCGACTGCGACTTCGTAATTGTTTCGGAAATTGTGCCCCAGAGTTTCAAAATCGCTGCCGTCTATTGCGCAACGAAATACCATTCCCTGCTGGTAAGGTTCACGATTTCCCGCAACTACATTCCCAGCGCGATCGACAATCGGAGATCCGTCAGCGCTTTTGACCTGGTATCCATTATTCCCCACATTGAAATAAAGTTTGCCGTCTGGTCCGAAAGTGAAAGCGTGCGCTCCGTGATCGTGTTGTTCCCCGCGAATCCCCGTGAAGAGAACTTCTTTCTTGTCAGGCACATCATCGCCATCTTCATCGGTAAAAATGAAAATGTTCGGGGAGCAGGAAACGATCACCTTGTTTCCCAGAACCGCAATACCCAGCGCTGCATTGATGCTTGGATCCTGATAATAAACTTTATGTTGATCCGCCTTTCCGTCCTGGTCCGAATCTTCCAGAATAACGATCCGATCTCCCTTGGGTTCAATCCCGTTCCAACGACGATAGTTGACTCCTTCCGTTACCCAAACCCTGCCTTTGGCGTCGATATCCATGTTGGTTGGATTCTTCACCCACGGCTCGGTGGCAAACAATGTCGCTTCCAGACCCTCGGCCAATTCAAAAGTTTCCAGTGATTCCTCTGCTTCCATTGGACCTCCAGAGGTTTTTGGAATCATGGTGACACTTTTCGGTGGCTGCTCAGTGTAAACCATAAACTGGACATCTGGTGTCCCTCCTTGGAACACACCGCCATCGTCCAATCCAGCAATAGCAGTAAAGCGCGAGAAAGCCCTGGGTAGTTCAAAATGAATCAGTGAAGGGGCATGAGTTCCAATTCCGAAGCTGACAGGTTGTCGATTGATCTTTAACGGGCCGCCATTTGCATTTTTGTTCTTCTTAACCGTGCCCCAGCCAGCAAAAGCGCTCTTCCAGTTTAATTCTGTTAACGGAGTCACTGAACCATCTTCAGCAATCAAGCGAGGCTCCGCCCAGTCTGCCCAATCGAAGGACATTCCATTCTCCGTAGCAGAAACCACCAGCCAAAGTTCTTTAGCTCCGGATATGTCCAGATCAATCGGAACCGAGCCACGTTGCAATATCGGACTTTTAAATGCTGGTTCTGCTGCTGCAGCATCTCCGGATCCGAGAGCCATTAACCAAATTGCAAATCCGGTTTTCAGGAGAGAACCGAAACGCAGATGAAAATATTTTGAGGAGTTCATGGCCATAGAGAATAGCCTCTCGGACAGTCCATGGCAACGGGTTCGGAAATGAAAAATGAAAATGCATTCTGGCTGATAGATGGCATGAAAAAAGGCGATCTGCCAGAGATCGCCCTAAGTTTCAATGAAAGGAAATTGAAAAATGTAGAGTCCTTTATTTTTTCTTGCGAGCAGCTGTCTTTTTGCGAGTCGTTGCAGCTTTTTTCTTAGGAGCGACACCAGCGAGCGCTTTCTTCAAAAACTTCAATCCGTCTACCGCAATGTTTTCCCGTTTCGGTTCGATATTGCGCCAGATGGAAGCTGCCTTCGCGATCACTTTCACGTCCGGAGTAAAGGATTCAATCACCACCGCGCCATCGTAATTGAGTTTCTTCATCGCAGCAGCAATGCCTTTCCAGTCGATATGATCACTTCCTGGTGTGCCACGATCGCTGCCGCATGCATGGAAGTGACCGAGAAGAGATCCAGCTTTTAAC
>JAUIHU010000735.1 GCA_030432175.1 Verrucomicrobiia bacterium
CGTCCAGGCGTCGTCTTCAAATAGATCACTACTTGATTCTCTTCCCGAATCAACTTCACTTCAGTCACTGTCCACTCTTCCCCTATCCCAAGTAATTGTCCGTAATGCTTCGCTAATGGATCCATCCATGAACTTTACTCTTTTGGGACCCTCATTTTCCATTTTTCTTTCCAGGTTTACCCACTAAATTGTCCGAAGAACCATAAAATCAAACCCCTCCAAAATGTCACCACCAGGTCAAAATCAACAGATCAGCATACTTTCTCTATATAATTAATCACAAAACAGATTTAAGTTCATGCGTTGATTCTGGAGTATGAACCAAACTCAATTCTATGACTATGATGAAATCTGAGAAGATCGGCAGCTCGAATAAAAATTCGCCTCATAAACCGCTGAAATTTATCGGGGCTCTTTTGGGAACGATCATTGCAGTATCTGCAGCGACGTCTGAAACATTGCCTGGGATTTACCCATTATCCGTTTCTTTATCTTCAACAAATTTCAGCGATGAAGCTTCCAATCAGGAATTGAGTTTCGCCAGCAGCAGCAATAGCAGCAGCATCCAGTCCCACACGCCAGATCATGAGAGTAACAGAGTGTTGTGGGTATCAGATGACGGATCAATGGCGCTGATCCATGGAGTTCCGATGTTATGGGGAATCAACTCCGGACCTGACATTTCCTTATATATTCTGAGAAGGGATCATTCATCCTACCGTGAATCAGTCCTTGCTTTTCCTGACGGATTAAGTGCAGAGGACTTCAAGAGCATACAGCTCAATGGACGGGGAGATATTTTGGTATTGGAGACAACTTTTAGAGATCTCAGCCCGAATCTCACCATTTGGGCAAACTGCCAACTTCATATTTCGACCAATGGAGGGGCCAATTGGGAAATCATTCAAGGAGCTGCTCCGAATCCGGTTTCTGGAACAAGTGACTTCAGTCTGATTCACTATCAACTCTCGCAAGACAACTCGCGTATCACAACACTGTCAGCTGATTCATCCAACGAACTATGGATCCACAGCTTTCCCATCTTTGAGAACACACCACAAAATTCCCAGAGTGGATTCAATGTTGGACCTGTCGCATCGATCGAAAATGTCCAGTGGGCTTTATCTGGTGATGGCGGAAGCATCCTGCTGAAAAAAAATCCTGACTCCAAAGAAGCATGGTTGGTTGATACAGAAACCGGGGACCTGACAAATCTTAACGAAACCTTACCGGAGCTGGCCGAACTCCATCTCAATTTCCACTCCCAATCTCTCACCTTAAATGGTGACGCTTTTATCATTCAGGGGCAGGGGACTCAGGAAACTGATTTGTTTCATGGGACGCTGAACTCTGAAGGGAATTGGGAACTGGAATTCCTGCCTCGATTGCATGATATAGAAACGGAAACAGATTTAGTCGGCTGGAGCGCTGAGTTCCTACCTCGAATTTCTGCAGATGGAACGTCGGCTTTATTGATCTCTAACTCCAGATCGTGCCTCAGAACCAAGGCCCATCTGTTTGATTTAACTACAGCTGCCTACTCATTCATTGGCCCTGAATACGATTGCGAAGTTGATTTTGAACAACAAACCGCCACGGACTATTACTACAATTCAATTCTCAGCTCTCCGGACCTGAAGAGGTTCATTTTTTCTCAAACATCAGTCACATCCGTCGTCTTCCTCGCATATACAGTTACCAATCTATATTATCTGGACACGTCAATTGATTTCGAAGGTCGGATCCGAATGCCGAGTCGGGGGACGGATCCGACAGTCGTTTCGCGATCGTTAACAAGCGCGGTCTTCGAGAACAAGGACAGCGAAGGGACGCCGCTGCAGCCACCCTATATAATAATGGCCAGCGGGGAGCAGAGCGAGGACCTGACGATCCGGCGCCCAGTCGGGCAGCCTTTGGTTGAACTGCGTTGGATAGATGATTCCACAGCCGGACCGGGCCTGAGATACAAAGAAACTTTATCCGAGGCAAGCCCTTGGCGAGAATTTGGAGGACTCTACTATTCTGTTGGGGATATTCACTCTGCCTTCATCACTCCGACAGGAAATGAATTCTTCAAAAAACGAGAAAACTAGAACAACAAAATAAACACCTAACTCGATACAACCTAATAACTGAAACGGTATATGGCCGCATCCAATAAACATACATACTTTATGCTCGGAGCCATTGTGTCTGCATTTGGCCTGGCATATTTTTTTCCCGAGTTCAGCGCTCACC
>JAUIHU010000063.1 GCA_030432175.1 Verrucomicrobiia bacterium
TCGAATGTAATGACTGTACTTGCTGGGATCTACCGGCCAATCGAGATCATAACGCACTAAGCGGGAAGGCCAGAGCAGTCCCTCGAGTCCTTCCTCAAGCCAGTAAACCAACGCGTCATTCAAGTTGATTGTTTTTCTTGCAGCGTAGAGTTCAAGAACTTCACTTCCTTCACGATTGTTTTGAAAAATAAATGATTGTCCGCCTAACTGATTCAGAGGCTCAGGTGTCAAGTGACTATCATCCCTGGCATCCTGATAAGCCGTTAAACGTTCTCCTAAGTCTGTATAAACATTGAAAGGATTGGCCTGTTGACGAATGTCAATCACTTCAAATCCCAGGTGTTCACGAGTGTCACCATTCGTGGAGGCGTCTCCCAGGATTTCCATAAATACTCGCCCTTCGGCATTGTATGACAGAATTTGCCCCCTGGTATGATCATACCAAATAGTCCGAGTTTCCTGGAGACCATTTTCTGTGATTATGTCTGATTGTCCTGGAGCTTTATATTCCTCTGCAACACGCTCAGGAAAATTTGAATTATAAACAAAAACTACAGCCCCAACCCTGGCTTCCGGAACATCAATGGGTTTCCCGATATTCTGAAAAGCCCCTTCCGTCCAATACATACGTTTAGGAGTTTTGGCTGCGGACCCGGAAACATAAAAACGAGATTCAAATAAAGTATAATAATTTCCACCTTCCAGCGAAAATCCATCCACACCGGTAGGTTCTTCAGTGGATGGCTCAGCCTTTTTCCATGTGACGGAAACTGGTCCTGATTTGACAGCAAAGACCTTACGGGCGTGCGGGCTCCAATAGTAATCAGCGCCCTCATGATTGTTGTCCGTATAAGGTTCAGCCAACCAGTAATCTTCAGGATCCACTTGCTCTGCAAGTAATTCGCCAAATTCATCCGTTTCCGGCGGTCTGATCTCAGCTCCAAAGAAGAACTCAATGCGTTGCCCCACTATTGATGCCCCAACACTTGCCGAGGTCAATACTACGGATGGAACTCCAGATTGTGGTGTTCTGGGTAATTGGATGTTGTTAGCGCTTTGTCCAAGGTTTCTGCCTGGCACAAGATTAGCCGGCGCAAAAGGCCTCACAACAGCGCTGTGGGAAACAACACTCTGGAACTGGTTGGCCGTGGGCGGCAGTTCGGTCAGGTTATCCAATTGCTGATCCGCCAAAGTCGGAGCGCGGCCGTCGGATCCAGCAGGATCTCCCTGCGTGGTCGACAGTGGAACACCGGTATAGGATTGATAATTGATTTTAGCTTCCGACTGCCGGACTTCGATCGGTGTCACCAGACTCTGTGAATACAGATTCAAAGTGATGGCCGATGGAAGGAATACTGCCCCCAGCATCCATCTGGACTTCAATAACCGCATAGCATTTGGGAAAAGGTTTAAAATTATTAACGCTTCTTGATTTTTGATTTTTCATGCCGCCTCACATATATCCCATCGGCGGAGTGGCAATTAGTTATTGCGCAGCCTCAAGGCGTTCCAATCTTTCCAAAACTGAATCCAATGTATTTTTCAGGCGCTCATTTTCTTCGCGTAAAGATTGCAGTTCATCATCTTTTTGCTTTGCCAACTCCTTGACTGCCTCACAGGCAATAGCGCCCAGCATTCCATATTCTAATGAGAGCTTGCCGTTAAACTCATGAACAATATCTTCAAACTGTTTCTGCACATCCTGAGCAATCATTCCGTAAAGCTTATTTTGAGATTCGTCTTGATAATTATAGCGATATTTGACGAGTTCCAGATTCTTTACTTTGTCCAGGACCGGCTCTGCGGTTTCGATGTCTTTTTTCAATCGACGATCCGATGGATTAGAACCAACAGTTCCGTTATGTGACCAATAAATTTTTTCATATCCATTGGCTGAAATACTATAAAATCCAGAGGTAGCGTTACCATAATGTCCCCCTCCAAGGTTGTGCTGCCATACATTTCTTGAGCCCCCGAAATTTGGCTCTCTTTCCATGGACAGGGCAACATTATAGAGGCTGCTAGCGGTATGCTGACTATTATGTTGATCGGCATCGTCAATATAAATACGAACAGGCCCAGTTGCCTCCAGAAAGGGAGTGTAAAACCTCACCCCACCACTTGCTCTGACAGTGAAGGAATTTACATTAGGCGCTAATAAATCAGCTTCCTGCCCATCGGCCCACACGAAACTTCCATCCCATTGTGCTTTAGCTCTGGAACCTGCAGCAAAGGAACCTGCTCCGCTGGCCACGTTGGCATAACCTCCTGGGACCGTAGAATTTAATCCTGAAGCCACATTGATGTGCCCCCCTGACACCACTGAGGTTTGACCGGTCGCCTGATTGTTGTTTCCTCCACCGACAAATGAGTCTGTAGAGGATGTGGTATTTTCATATCCACCACCAATCACTGAACCAGCGCCGGTAGCATTGTTTCGAGTTCCACTTCCTATAAAAGCTGCATCAGCGCTTGCTGTATTATCATTTCCACCTGCAATGGTTGAGTATGTGTTGGCAGCCTGGTTTGATATGCCTCCCCCCACCGAAGAGTAGTTACCTCCGGTAATGTTACCGTCACCACCACTGATAGTAGAACGCTCTCCCTGAGCCAGATTTCTTGCTCCTCCTCCGATGGTCGCTTCAAGAGCTGAAGCATTGTTCTGGAATCCCCCACTAATAGTGGAAGTTTGTCCACCCGCATTATTTTGAGCGCCTCCGGCAATATTTGCCCATGAGCCTGTATCTGGAACCACATTCAAATCCCCACCGCCAATAAAGGATGCCAGAGCTTCGGAGCGATTAAAACTCCCTCCCGCAACGGTTGCAACATCGGCCGTCGCCCGGTTTGCATGCCCAGCTCCAATAAAGGATTTATAACCCAAGGCCTGGTTGTCAAATCCACTGACGACACCTGATTCGCCTCCGCCAGTGATATTTTTCCACCCCCCCCCCACAAAGGACGTAAATCCGTTTGCCTGGTTTTCAACACCGCCGCCAACACGTGAATTAATCCCTGCAGCTGTGTTACTTGTTCCACCGCCTACTGAAGAATCTTCCCCAGAGGCAGTATTGAAAGATCCTCCAGAAACGTTCGCTTCAGTATTTGAAGCGGTATTGAAGTATCCTCCAACGACAACAGCGTTAACACCGGTAGCTTTGTTGTTATGACCACCGACAATCACACTGTTGGGTCCTGAAGCCACCAAATCGGTCGTATCTCTGGCTGTTTGAAAATCAATAGCTCCGGCTCCACGAGCATCTCCTCCAACTCTGGAAATTGAATTCCCGTTAATTACCAACGCAGCGCCTCCTCCCGGGCTAACCAGATTGACAGCATTGCTGGCAAGAAACGCATAGGTAGAACTCAAAAAGCGCAGGCGAGGCGCAATCTCTGTTCCAGCGCTCACTAGTTGAAGACTAATGTATCTGTCTGAAGCATCAGCTCCAACAAAGACCTGATTCAACGGACCATGGTTAACCGGAGAAACTTCGCTGCCTTCTCCCAGAATGACACTGAAATTACCATTGTCCACGGTCACAGTTTGTTGCTCTGCCCATATTGGATCCCCACCTTGAGCTTGAGCATAAATCCGGAAAATGACTTCAAAATTCTGTGGACTCCCACTCCCCAACGGATTTCCATCGCCGTCCACGAGGTATCCCTGGTAAGAAATGTTATCTGGCGGGTTGGGTCCTGCCTGTGTTTCAGAAACAAATCCGGCAAGTGAAAGAGCCAGACCAGCCATGGTGAGGGAAGCAACGATGGATTTCATAATCTTCTTATTAGTTAAAACCAGGTTCATTCTCTTTTATAAAATTTTTCAAATTCCTTGGTAATTCAGTCAACTGTCCTCAATACATCAATATCGGAAATTCGCGTCAGCCCAAATAGTCCCTTGACTTGATACTCGCGGGTCTCAGTACCTAAACTCTTAAAGGTCAGAACTTCACTATATTCTCCTACAAATGTCTGACTGCTCTGAGTCAAAGTTTCGAAATCATCACCAATAGATTTCACATCCCAGGTGATCAATCGAGATACTCCGAAAGATTCCACTCCTCGTGGTTGAGCTAAACTGAAATTTGCATTCAAGTTATCGTGGTCCGGGTGGTAGGTGTGAAGAAATGGATTACTGGCCTGGTCATCATAAGCCAGATCAACGGTTGCTGTTAATGTTTGATCATTTGCAAGCTCTCCATTCACCTGCCAACCATTATTATTGTCCGACCAAGGCAAATGCACAGAGGTGATACGTCTTGCTGATTCCAGAAAATCATCCTCCAAAAGACTTTCGTGCGAGCAAAGTATTGGGTTGGCTTCACTGTTAAGTCCATGAAAAATCTGTTGCAGTAGCGTGATTTCACCCGCCCCATTTACATGCATGATTAGACGCAACGGAAAACTCTCCGCGACTCCCCCAAAACTGGTATCGGTAGAATCAGCAACATATTCGCCCGACTCATTTTGAATAGCGTTACCATCCTGATCCTTCAAGTAGCTTGTCAACTGATGTTGCACCTGACTCACCTGAGCTTCGCCGACCCATAGTCCTGCTGTAGAAGCAACTCGCGCAGAAACAGGAACGTCGACTCTCATGTACCCAAGCGAATCCGTGAACTCAAGGATGCCAGCAAACAAATCCCCTGCAGTTCCGGTCAAAGCGCTGCGGTTCAAACCAATGATCACTTCAATTTCTGATCCAATTTCTCCTTTGGGTTCTAAAGTCCAGGAAGGAGGGGTATCATTAATAACTGTGTGGGCATACGTTAAGTCAGTGGCATCAAATTCACCGCGTAAAAGTAAAGTAGGTAGACCAACCACAGGGTCTTGTCCGTCAGGGGCCGTTTCAGATCCTGCCAGGTTCAAGTTCACTGTAAGCGCTTCATCTGTATCATTCCTGAGTCTTAATCGGAACTGACTGATGTCGCTACCAAACCGAACACCGGATAAATTCTGGAGGCTCACATTAAAAGTTCCAAAGTAGCGATTGAAATAATCTCCTGATCTAATCCAGAAAGCTTCACCACGATTGACATCAACATTGCGCAAGGCAAATATCTCAGCGGGATTAGTTTCGCTGAATATTCCCCCTGTATATTGAAAGATCTCCGATTCCTGCCTGAGCTGAGGCGCATCAGCCAGGAATTCCTCAAATGTGGGGGGCGTGTCGGCGTGAGTAGAAAATCCTACAAAGTTCATGCCTGATGATGTCCAGCGTTGGACGGGTGGGACTGGTTTTCCTTTGACTTCCCAACTGAAAGGCCCGTTGCCATCATCCAGTTTCACCAGATAAGCCTGATTCCCGATTAAATGGGCCAGTGTGTTCGCTTCCGGAGAATTTACCCGTTTCCAGGTCGCCCACTGAGTTCCGGGATTCAGCGGACTTTGCGGAGACTGTACAAATTGCAGTGTTGAAACATCCGGGGACCACAACCAGATTTCTTCAATCGGACTGGACTCGTCCGCGCCGATCCATGATTCCAGACTTTGATGACTGGCATCGACATGGGTATAAACTGCATTCCAACCATCCTGAAGTACAAATGTTTGAGTTCGCCACTGCGCATTAGAATTGAAAACAGCTAAAGGTGAAAAGCTGATTGCGAATATAAAGAGACCGAAAAGTCGCTTTGATAAGGACAACCAGGCAGCTGCCAATCGAGATTGGAATAATAAAGACATCGGATTCTAAAAATCTGATTTGTTAAATTATATTTTCCGGGACCGGAAACACACAAAATTAGCGATGAAATATATCACGCCTTCGGATTACAAATCAGAATCAAGAAAACATGTCACCAACAAGTAAACAATCTCAGAGGCTACACAAAGAAGTTGAGAGCCACCACTCAATAAAGATCTACGCTCACTGAATGCTTAATCGGAAACCATTGGGTTCATTGCAAAAGCTCTTTATTCTCAATCACATAGCGAAGAAGGCTGTTATTTCCCTTGAGACCCAGCCGGAGAGCAATTCTGTATCGATGATTCTCCACTGTGCGGTAACTAATCCCGAGTTCTTCACCGATTTCCTTACTTTGAAGTCCACGGGCAATCAATTTAAGGACTTCCATCTGAGAAGGAGTCAAATCCTCCAAACGCCCTGAAGCCGGGTTGCCTCGAATCCCGACGCGATTGACTAAATGTGAGGACAACCCTGGCGCTATAAAATGTTTTCCCTCATTGACAGATTTCAGACATCGCTCGACATCCAGAGTTGCGTCATCTTTCAATAGATAACCCATAACCCCCAAATCCAACGCCTGCTGCAGCAAGTCAGGATCTTTGTACATGGTCAACATCACCAGGCGTACCGGGATTTGATGACGCGAGACACGACGCGCGACTTGGATCCCATCCAGCTCTGGCATTTCAAGGTCAAGAATCGCGATGTTCGGTTTAAGGTTCTGAATACCCGTCCAGGCTTCCATTCCATTACACGCTTCCCCCACCAGAGAAAATTCTGCGTTCTTTTCCAATAGGAGCTTCAGTCCATTCCTGAAGATTGGATGATCATCTGCAATGAGAATTGAAATAGTTCGAGTTAGCGCCATCATATATTTATCCTTGAATCGGTATTTTCAGACGTAAAGTCAAGCCTTCACCGGGTTTAGACAAAATTTCAACCTGGGCTTTGAGAATATCAGCCCTCTCCTGAATGCTTCTCAAACCCAACCCAGATGAAAAAGTGGCGTTATTTTTTAAAGCAATTCCTTTTCCGTCATCATGAATGACCAGATAGGCATGTTTGCCACTTCTGTAAAATGAGATTTCCACTTCGCTAGCGTGCGCATGCTTGATGATATTGTTTAAAGTTTCCTGGGCAATCCTCCAGATATTTGTCTGCTCTTCTCCAGAAAACAATTCGTCAAGATCTTCAACCTGGAGGTCTAGAATCAAATCCGATGAATGAGCGACTTGATTCGCGATCGACTCAATGCTCCGCTTCAACCCTAAACGATCCACTTGCAGCGGACGCAAATCATGAGATATCTGGCGAACTTCATTTAATGCATCACCTGCCATTTTTGTGATTTCCAGAAAATGACCCGTTACAGCATTTTCCAATCGATTCTCCTGGTCTCGATCTTCAATTAAAGCCAATCCGGATCTATTTTTAATGGCAAGCAGGCTCTGACCCAGTCCGTCGTGTAATTCTCTGGAAATTCGTTGACGTTCTTTTTCCTGATATAATATCAGCTGTTTTGCATAATCCGCTTTGAATTCTTTCTCATATTTTAATCGATTCAGCTGTCGTCGGTAAAAAAACAGAATAACCATAAATAGCAGAATCGCAGCGCTGATTTGAAAATCTTTTCGCTGCCACCATGCTGGATGTACGACAATCATAAGACTGGATGAACTTTCACTATACAAACTCAGATCATTGGCAGCCGATAGTCTGAAACGGTACTTTCCAGGTGGCAAGTGACTGTAAAAAGCAGTCCGCCTTCTACCTGCAGCTATCCAATCATTATCATACCCTTCTAATTTATACTTAAAAACAACATCCGAAGGAGATCTAAAATCCAAGCCTGTATAGTGAATTTCCAGATTTTCGTAGTTTGAAAAAACATTGACTTCATTATCTTGACCGCTTGCCTGTATATTTTCCAGAACCAGTTGGTTGTCTACTATGACCGATTCAACAAAAACTCCTGGAGGAGGTTTACTTGCTACAACTGAGCTTGGATCAATATTTACCAGCCCACCTACTGTCGTGAACCAAAGGCTGCCATCCGGAGCTTTAACACATCCAGGCTGAAAACCACCTCCACACTCTTCACTTAACATCCCGTCCTCAATACCAAATCGCATTGATCTGACAAATTCGGACTCTCCTCGCATGAAGCTTTTTAAATCAGCCCAGGCGATCCTGCAAATTCCGCGATTGGTTCCAACCCACAAGAAACCCTGATCATCTTCAACCATTTGAGCCACAACGCCATTCAACAAACCGTTACGGGTTTTCAACGTCACAAATTTATTACCCACCCTGAATGAAAGTCCGCCTCCCGCGGTCCCGACACATAATACACCATCGTTACTTAAATAAATACAGTGAATTGTATTCACTCCCAAACCTTCTGCTTCTCTATAAATATCAATAGACCCATCAGTTCGAATCCGATTCAATCCATCCGCAGATCCAACCCATATGTTACCCTCCTGATCCTCTTTAATTGCATGAATCCGGTTATTGGACAATCCATTATCAGTGTTGTAGTATCGAATCTGGTTTTCATACCAATATTTGACTCCGTGTTTTTCTGATCCAATCCAAAGCCCACCATTGTCGTCTTCATACAGCGCCCTGACAAATTGAAATGGGGTTCCCAAACCATAATGTTCCCGTTCTGTCAAATGACTGACAACACCATCCTTCAAACGCATGAATCTCATGCCCATCGTCCCCATCCAGATTCCACCTTTTGACGACTCAACAAAACTCGAGGCCGGAACACCGATCCATTTTCCTACCTCGGTAGGTTCACCATTTTCCAATTTAAGTCCATATACACCGGGACTCACCCCATAATGCCCAGTCCACAAAGTTCCCTGTGCATCTATGAAAGCGCTCACCACGTTATTACTCGGCAACTGATCTCGAGCGCTAACAGCTCGAACTGATTTCTTTTTCAATCGCGCCAATCCTCCACCATCCATCCCCACCCATGTATTACCAAAATCATCCACAAAGAGAGCGATGACATCTGGATAAGAAACGAACGGTTCCGTGTTGAATGTGTATCGGTCGCCTTTGGAATCTACTCTTGTGAATGGTTGACCACCACCACCGAACCAAACTTCATCTTCAGTTCTTACATATTGAACAAAAGGAAAATAGTTCAACTCCAGATTTTCATCGTTTCCATTAAGGGAGATGTATTCCAATTGATTTGTGTTATTATCAAAAACGCCAACACCATTGACGCTTGTACTGACTCTTTTAAGTTCAGGTATATTTTTTGGAAAAAACTCGAGTTCCCAGTTGTCGAGTATCTTGTAAAGATTCCAATTAGAAACTTCGATCCATAATTCTCCTTCAGGGTTGTAGCCAATATTGGAGAAAGCCCCAGACTCAGTTGGCAGTTCTAAAACCTGCCGGGCGGAATCACGACTCACTTCAAACAACGCTAGACTTGTCAAAACAAAAACATTGTCACTGATCCGTGGTATTTTAATAATTGATACAATAGTTTCACGATTATCTTCTGAACCAAGATCAACATTTTGTAATACATTATTCTCCAGTTTCAACAGTCCACCTCCAAAAGTTCCGACCCAAAGAGAACCATCTGGTAAAGCTTGTAGATATGTTATGTAATCAGACTTGAGTTGCTCGGTATTTTCAATGTTATAAGTTGTAAACTGGATTCCATCAAATCTCACCAAACCATTGAAAGTGCCAATCCACATGTAACCGTCAGATGTCTGCTGGATAGATGTCACTGAACTTTGAGGCAACCCATCCTTTGTCACCCACTGTGTAATGCTGTAATCCTCAGAACCGTCCCGGACTTCATTACCGAAAACCATGGTTACATAGAGGATGAACAGAACCACCGAATATCGTTTAGAACTTTGTATCATCCAGGCTTTCATGGTTAAAATCAAGATTGCACCATCTCCACTTAGGGGCTTATTCAAAACAAATTAACTTGACCAAAATAATTTTAATCATTAGTAATATCTAACGTTTGCGTCCCAGTCGAGAGATCCATCAACTTTTATTTCGGATTTACCGAATCTCTCAAGCATTGAAACTTTTACTTAATTTTCCTGAACAGAACAAGGAAGTATATCGTTTTAGAGCCTCAACCATCGAACTATTCATGAAACTTCTAAAATACAGAAGAAACTTGGGGGTAATGACAATTGGCTGTTCTCTTAATATCTCCATTTTTCTTTTCTCTTCGTCGCTGAATTCCACTGCAGAATTGAGCACATTCCTTGAGATCAAAGATTCATCTATTCAACCGGTTTCAGGTCGTCAAACCTATCCGGAGTTCAACGAAGAAGCAGATATTCAGGGATTTGAGACGCTAGATCTCATCTGGGACGATGGATCAGAGCGTGATGGAAACAATGGGGTCTACACGCACCCTGACAACCAGGAAGGAATTTACTTTTTTAGAGTCAATACTTCGTTTGCTAATAATCACAACTTATGGCGGACAGTTTTGCTGGTGAGTGAAGGTGAAGCTGATTTGGCGATAAACCAAGGTCCTTTCACTGAAAATGATTTACCGGATCATGAATCATCGCGCCCTGGTAGTGATGGGATATTGCTGACCGATTCTCAATTTAACCCTGATCAGGAGTGGTATATTCGGGTCAATGCAAAACCCGGATCGGAGTGGTCTTTGTTTTCTGGAGATATTCACGTGATTCAACAAGGCGAATTGATACCGGCGACTGCCCCTAACTACGCGCCGATTGAAACATCATTCCCTCCAGAAGGAGCTTTATTTGTACAGACAAAAACCCATGCAGACACACCAGCCTGGGCAATCTGGTTGAATGGGTATTCCAAAGGAAATGAACCCGTCGGCATTACTGTTCGAAAAAATTTTCCTGGCATTGCCAGTGAGACAAGATCGATTGGCCAGTTTGAAATCAACAAAACTTTATTGACTCAGCCATTTCTGGGCGCCGACCCAGCGACATATTATTTCAGTGTCGAAGGAAACCCAGGTGATACAATTAAAATCGATTCGCACTTGATTGAACCAGAGGTTATTTCGGTGGGTTCCACTATTGAAAGTATTTCCAGTGGAACTAACAAAGCCCCTTACGCTATATTCCAAGTTGAATACCCTGGATCTTATATCGCCTGGGATGTTTCCCTAATAAATAAAGGTGGTGGCGATGCGCATCTGGCGGTGCAGTCAGATACGATAGCAACTCCGTGGTGGAATAGCGGCTTCAATGAAGCTCCAGGAGCGCGACAAAAAAGTGTAACTTTAATTCCACCTGTTCTCAAAATTGGAACCTGGTTCTTCACCATTTACGGTGATGAACCATTCAATGTGGACCTTAAGAATGATTCAATTGAACGTAATGGAGTCTTAACTGAATCCGACTTTCTGGATGAGGATAGCTTGGTACACGAACCAATCCTTCAGCCAGGTCCAGGTCCGTTGGCTAATCCTATGCCGGAACGGTCAGGTTGGGTTTATTTTCGCTTTAACAAGCTGTCGGAGCAAGAAGGCTTGCTGGGCTGGGTTCTGAGTTTACAAAACGAGGTTGAAGGAACACTGGTCGCCATTCGTGAAAATGCTGTTCCAGGCAGATTGCAATACAGATTCTCTGGTCGAGATGGAGGTGTTTTGCGAGATCATCCTGCATTTATAAAACAATATAATTATGTTGATGCAGCTTCAAAAAATGGTTTTCTTGTGCGACCCGATCAGGAAGCCTCAGTATGGTACATTGGCATTTATCATTCGGAAGAAAAACTTGGATCTTTTAAGCTGAAACGAGAGGAAATCCGGCCGGTTCACGCAGATCCCAATGGCCTACTGAAACAGGTTGGTGTAAACGATCCTCATATGCCATTTACGTGGCGTTTCTTTCGATTCGACTTATTGGACGGAGTACGTTCCTGGCGAACTGAAGTTAAAAATGTGAAAAATCTGAATGGAGGAGTAATCAATGCTGGAGATCCAGATTTAGTCATTCGAAGAGGTCTGCTACCCACTTACTTAAACAGATCAGACAACCCAATCGTCACTCCGGAAAGTATCTCTTCAATTGATTTCGGCACATCAGTGCGCGGAAGTCAGGACTGGTTTAATAGTTCCGATATTATTCATGACTCTCTGATGATTTCTTCCGGCGATCCATTAACTACAGACCCAAATTTACCAATCACTTATTATGTGGGAATATACAATTCTTCAAACGTCGCCAGTACATATGATTTCTCGAGTGAAATCATTGATGATGACGACCAGCCATATTCAGAGAATGTTACACCTATCCAACAGGTAGAATTCGATAATGGTTCAGCGAC
>JAUIHU010000736.1 GCA_030432175.1 Verrucomicrobiia bacterium
GTGGTGGATAACCGGCGTTCTCCAGGGCTTCCCAAACGATTTCCAAAAACAATCGCTCCTGTGGGTCCATGCGCTCTGCGTCTCTCGGAGAAATCCGAAACAGCCTCGCGTCGAAACAGTCGACCTGTTCCAACCAGCCTCCCCAGTGTGAAAATGACTTACCGGGAGCGCCAGGATAAGGCGCATGAAAGTCACGCCAGCTCCAACGCGCATCTGGAACAGCTTCGATACAGTCCCGACCGGCTTCGAGATTGTTCCAAAAGGAATCCAGATCAGGAGCCTTCGGAAATCGTCCGGACATTCCAATGATGGCTATGTCTTCTTTTCGTGAGTCGGGATGAGTTTTCTGTGTTTGGCCTGCTTCTGATCTTTTTTCTGTTACATTTGTATTTACAGAACTTGCACTGGACCGAAACGCATTCGGATGATTTTCTTCCAACCAGGCAGCCGCCTGATCTACGGTCGGATATTCAAACAGTAAGGTAGGATAAAGGTCAGCTCCTACTTCCTGTTCGAGTTCAGCAACCATCTGAACGAGATCGGCTGAGCTGAGTCCAAGATCATAAAACCCAACCTCGCCCGGAATGCGGTTCGCATCAGTCCCAGTCCGCTGCGAAATCTGCTGCATCACTACCGCTCGTGCTCCAGACTCAGCAGATTTCACGTTAGTGGATTCGATTTGATGGGTATCCGGATCCAGCTCCGGCTCAAGGTGAGTTCCCTGATTCCATTCTGAAAGCCGAACGCGTTTGGCATCCAACTTCCGGAACACCGCCAGAATGTCTCCTTGCGGATTGGTCAAGGTGAGATGAACTGAATGTAAGTCGCCTGATGCGGATTTTGGCAAAGATTCGACATGAACACAGAGTTCAGGGGTGAGAGGTCCTCGGACTTCAAACTGCTCAATATAAAACGGAATAAACGCTTCCCTTTTCTCAACTGCCAAATCCACCTGGGATGCAGCGCCCATGACCGTCGCTGCGTCCATGAGCGCCGGATGTAAATAGAAATCGGATAAATGCGCTTCGGCTTGCGGACTTAAACGCAACCTGGCGCTGGTACCGTTTTCCAAATTCACAAAATCTCCGGAAGGCTCCATGAAACCCTGGTGAACAATGCCGGATGATTTTGCCATCGCGTAGACCTCTTCCACCGATCGCCATTGGGGATGCTCTGGATCAGTGTTGCGTTTTCCACCGTCTGCTTCGGATTCCGTAATTGGTTCCCAGAATGCATTCAAAGCTTCTCCCCACTGTTCCTGATTTTCTTCAGTAAACTCGACAACAATCCGACAGCGCGGTATCTCCGGGATATGCCGGACACGAATCTTTATTCGCTCAATTCCATCTGATGGATCAAATCGGATCGGGGAGTGGAAGAGAGCTCGACGCAACCGCCAGACCTCGGTCGGAACGTGCATGTGCCGGGCAACTCGATAAACGAGGTCGATCAGCACAACTCCCGGTAAGGTCGGGATTCCGTGAACACAGTGATCCCTGACCACCGGATCGCTCGAAGTCAGTGTCGCAGTGAACTCTCGTTCCTGAAATGGAAAGTCGTTTGCGCTCATGATGTCGTCTCCTCAAATGCTAATATCGGACGATGCCCGTTGGTTTGGAATGGATGGGGTTCCATGGAAGCCATACTGACTGTCACGGATCGAGATCCCGCTTGCGAATCGCCCTGCGTCTTAGGCTCTTCAGGCCAGCTCCATTTTTTATTGTAAACAATCGGCGCCAATGGAGCTCGACCGACTCTGGCAGTGTTGGGAGATTCTGCCAGAATGACGTGAACATTGGTCCCGCCAAAACCAAAGGAACTGATCCCGGCGCGCCGACGGCCATCAGGGCCTGCTTCCCAGGATTCGGTCTTCTGAATCACCCGGAACGGTGAATTTTGAAAATCAAACCGTCGATTCGGCTGAACGCAGTGCAGTGTTGGCGCTAGTTGTTGATTTTGTAATGAAAGCAGTACCTTCACCAGACTCGCCGAGCCCGCAGCGCTGAGCAAGTGCCCGACGTGCCCTTTCACACTTCCCACGCCACAAAAACGCAGATCATTTGTTTTTTCTGAATACACTCGTCTCAAGGCTTGAAGTTCCATCGGATCGCCAATCAGCGTGCCGGTGCCGTGAAGTTCCACGAAACCCACCTCACGTGGATGCGTTCCAGCCATTTGCAGCGCTTCCCGAATCACGGCCTGCTGCGCTTCAGGATTCGGCGTAGTGACTCC
>JAUIHU010000064.1 GCA_030432175.1 Verrucomicrobiia bacterium
GTATCGGATGATGTCTGGATCACCTACTTGTCTGCAGGAGGAGAAAAGTCAGGGCGCCTGACTGCCGGTTTCGGGGCTAATGAGGATAAGATTGGGCCCGAGTGGACTTTTGGGATTTATCTGCAGCAGGAATTGGAAGAACCGATTTTATTGATTAAGACGGCCTGGGGTGGAAAGAGTTTGAACACTGACTTTCGGTCGCCGAGCGCTGGGCAGTATGAGTTTAACGAATCTCAGTTAGAGAACTTTAATAAGCAGAACAAGGACTTGGCGGAGATTCGGAAAGAAAAGGACGAAGCAACCGGGCATTACTACCGGCTGACCGTGGATTATGTGAAGCGGATCTTGTCGGATATCAAAAGTGTTTATCCCGATTATGATACCTGTGAAGGGTATGAACTGGCCGGGTTCGTCTGGTTTCAGGGTTGGAATGACATGGTGGATCGAGGGACATATCCGGATCGGGATCAGGCAGGTGGTTACGACGCATACTCCGACGCATTGGTTCATTTCATAAGAGATATACGAAAAGACCTTTCGGCTCCGAGCCTGCCATTTGTGATTGGAGTCATGGGAGCGGGTGGGCCGGTCTCGCTTTATGGTCCGGACCAGATGAGATATGCCGGCATTCATCAAAACTTCCGCGATGCCATGGCGGCTCCAGCAAAGATGGAAGAATTTCAGGGAAATGTGAAAGCTGTGTTCACCGAGATTTACTGGGATCAGGAACTGACCGCGCTGCGCAAGAAACAGAATGAAATGAACGCCACGTTCCGAAAGTTGCAGGCGGATAAAGACTGGTCGAGGGAAGAAGCGGAAGCAGCCCGTGATAAGCTTCGTCAGGAAATGTTCACCGAGAAGGAGTGGAAGACATTACAGGTTGGAGTATCGAATCAGGAATACCATTACCTCGGATCAGGAAAAGTTCTAGGGCAGATCGGAAAAGGATTTGCAGAGGCCATGGCGGAGCTGTTGAAGTGAATGGGAAATTCCTGGGATCTGATTTTGTCTCAAGAATCAGAGTCCTGGCTGATGAGTTTTTGGCTGTAATTCAAAAACTCATCCAGGTGTTTCTGGATGATCTCAATCACAATTGGCAAATTCAGTTTTTGGTAATCATGAACCGCAATGTTTCTGAATCCGACCATTCGTTTTAAATTATCCGCTAAATCGGGTTCGATCCATTTCGCTTGGCAAAGTAAATCGAACACATTCCGAGAACTTTGAGGAGCGCCGAGCCGTTCGCGTCGAATTAAATGCAGTCCCATATCCAGCGCAGCTTTGCAGGCTCGCTGGATGTTCAGGATAGCGGCATCCTGACGAGTATAATCTTCAGTGAATCCGTTGGGATTGAATTCATACTCTTCTTTGGCTCGGGCGACGCATCTTTCGATAACTGCCGCCTTATTGATCAACACATTATCTCCCATAAACTTGTCCAGTCGCTTCGATGTCGCGGTTAATACAGGCTCTCAAGGCTTCCAAAAGCATAAATCGCCATCAGCCTGGGAAGCTTTTCGCGGATTAGCGCAACAGTCGATTCAAAATCCATGAGACTCATACTAACGCGAGCTGGATCAAGATCCAGTCAAATGGGATTGAACCACAACCGCACTCTTTTAATGGCGCACAATACCTTGAGTGATTTACTCCACCTCAATTAAAGTTTGAACACTTCCATCCGGCTTCAATAGGCGAATTCCAGGTCCTGCTGAACCATCACTGGCTTCTTTGATAACGATCCCTTTCGGATGAACAGCAACACCCACTGGAGACCATGGTTTTGTGGATTGGTAAATTACCTCTCTACCTTGAGAACTGAGTTTTAAGACACTACGATTCCCATGATAGGCGACTAGGACATCTCCGCAGTCAGTGACAGCCAAGCCAAACAACCGGTTGCTGACTCTCGGGTTTCCATTGTCAAACGGTTGGTTTTTCGGATTGTTCAGACGGATGTCTTTAAACAGGGTTTCCACCTCTCCGTTCCAGTTCACTTTGCGAATACTATCAAAATCAACCAGATAGATGTCCCCTTTGGGTCCCCAACACATGGATTGAACCCAGTCAAAACTCGCCATGGAGCCGCGACCATCTCTATCACCGCGGCGACTCCCTCCCGCCAGCAACTCGACTTTTCCATCAGGTGTCCTCTTTTGAATTCCCAAACTGTAGTAGTTGGGAGGTTCTGAATATGGAAAATAAAGAGATCCTTCCGAATCAACCAATAAAGCGCCTCCATAAAAAGAAAGGCCTCCTTCAGTGGGGCCAAGCATCTTCTTTTCTCCGCCATCAGGGTCAATTCGATAAACAGCGAACTTCGTGTTGTTGATTTCTGATTCGATCCAGACTCTATCCTGATCATCCACACAAAATCCATGAGTCCATTTGTCGGATGAAACAGATTGCAGTTCTCCTTCAGGCGTCAGTTTCCAGATGGTTCGGGTCCTGATGTCACTGAAAAAAATGTTTCCCTTCGAATCGGTGTCCAGTCCGAAGCCGGGGTGTGCATCCAGGTTCAATTGTAGCGCTCCGTTAAACAGGATAAGAAAAAGCAGTTTAAAAAGAGCGCCTGACCTGGAGCTTTTCATGATGGGGGTAATCCACTCAAAAAGACTTATTTTATGAAGCAACATAATGAATGATTAGAGTCAAAATCATGACAGCGCCTGGATTGCCTTAAAAATAACCATAAGCACTCAGCTGATTAATTTTTCGGACACTTTAACCGCTTCTGCGGTTCAAATTTGAGAACTTGGATTCAGAAAATCCAAATGACAGAGCCGGCTGGTTTGCTGGTAAAAATCAGTTCTTCAAAATAACTTCCCCAATCGTCGCTGGCGGATTTTATACAGATTGAAATTTTCAGAACGCCTCTTTTCTTATAACTGAGACAAAACTCATGTTTTCACCTTTTGAAGTTGGTTTGATTAAGAAGTTTTGCTAATGGTAGGCCCGTTCAAGCTATTCGTTTTACCTCCTTTTGGTGGGAAATATGTTGGATCAAATCGTCTTCCAGGATGTTGACTGGCATGGAATACGCTGAATCCTGGTTGGTACAATCCAAAACGTCAGGAATTCTGCAATGTTGATTTCCAGGATGGAGGAGGATTGAACCCTAAAATTATTGGAAAGATTAGATTCATGGACGAATCCGGAGTTTTTGAAATTGTGAAAACGCAAGTTCTGTCAGTTCTTCCAGATTTGGAAGAACAAAGCCTGACGTACGATGCGCAACTGGCGGATCTCGGCGCAAATTCCATGGACCGAGTGGAAGTGGCGACGTTCAGTCAGCAGGAACTCGGAATCATGGTTCCGTCAGAAAAGTTGGCTGGCGTCAATAACATCGGAGATCTGGTTCGCTTGTTGCATGCAACATTAAAACAGAGTTCATAGGGAATGGGACCGGTATTTATTGCAGGAATGGGAATATCATGCGCTTTGGGCCCGGGGACTTCTCGGGTTGAGCAGCGTTTGAGAGAAAGCGTTTCTGGGATACGAAAGGGATCATCCGGGTATAGAGCCAATTTAGAATTGGATTCGCCGGTCAACCTGGAAGGTGTGTTGGCTGATGCAGGAGTAGGAGAAGAATTGCGTTTGGATGAAAAGGTAAGCCGAGCTGTCTCACGAGGAAAACGTTGGTCCAATCGCTCTAGCAATGCGTTTCAAATTACATTGTCTGTGGCTCTGGAGGCCTGGTTGAAAAGCCTGGATTATCTGAATGAGGTGAACTCGGATCGTGTTGGACTGGTACTCTCTGGAGGTTGGCCCGGTGTTGATTTTCTGGAATCTGAATCCCTTCGAATGCAGGAACAGCCTGGCCTGTTGCATCCGAGACTGGGTTATGCGATGTGGGATACTCACTTGTCCGGCGCCATTGCCGATATGTTTGAAATTAACGGGTACGGCTTGAATGTGGGGGGCGCTTCTGCAAGTGGGGCAATAGCGGTAGCTGAAGGAGCGCGTTTGGTGAGGTCCGGGGAAGTGGAAGCCTGCCTGGTGGTTTGCCCGATGAAGGCATTGTCTGAAATCGAGTGGGCGGCTCTG
The DNA here is from genome assembly GCA_030432175.1 of Verrucomicrobiia bacterium. Taxonomy (GTDB): domain Bacteria; phylum Verrucomicrobiota; class Verrucomicrobiia; order Limisphaerales; family JAUIHU01; genus JAUIHU01. The sequence continues at coordinate 4,048 of JAUIHU010000064.1, forward strand.
GGTAAGCTGGGAGTTTTGGCGAGTATGGCACCCAATCAGGATACGCCACCCGGACCGTGCGACCGTCAAAGTCGAGGGCTGGTCCCTGGAGAGGGATGTGTGGCTTTGGTTCTGGTTTCAGAGCTTCTCTTTGCGTCAGCTCCTGAATCCAGAAGATCCCGTTCGGCGTGTGCGTTAGTTGGGCAGGCTAACTTGCAAAGCGCCACTGCGGGGCCTGAACCATCTTCGGCAGCCGAAGCCAGTTGTTACCGGAAAACATTGGATTCAGCGGGATGGGAGGCTGAGGATGTGGACTACATCAGTCTGCATGCGACAGGCACACCGGCTGGAGACCAGGCAGAGGTTCGGGCGTTGCAGTTGGTTTTTGATTTCTCCAACGGGAAAGGTCCGGCTCTCAACGCGACTAAAGGAACAATGGGACACACCTGGACCGCTGCTGGCGGGATTGGCGCTGTGGTGACGGCTCTGCAGTTGGGCGGACGGTTTCTGCATCCCAACTGGAACATGACAGATCCGATTGACCCTGATCTGCTGTGGGTAGGGAATACGGCTCAACCATTTGGCGGCCGACGTGCGTTGAGTATGGCCTACGGGTTTGGGGGCGTGCATGTAGGACTGGCTCTGGAGTGGCGTCCTGGTTCTCAATATTCAGAAACCAATCAGGCGCTCGAATCCGGTTCGTTAAGGTCACGGGAAGGAGTGGTATGAGTATGGGATCCGATTTTTCTGCGCCGGAATGGAAGACGTTGGACGTGGCTCTGAGACACCCGTGTTGGGTGGTGAAATTTGTGGATGTGGATTCTGGATCAATTTCTGGAGCTTCACTGACACAGGAACGCGTGAGTGAAATCTCCAGGCTACTGGACTTTGCGGAAACCGATTCAGAAGTTCGCGGAGTTATCTTCATGGGTGGTGTCTCTCCTGATTTCTGTACCGGGATGAATCTGGGTGAAGCTGGCGACATGACGTCGGAGAACACAGGTGGGCGGGATTTTTTTTCATTGCTCCAGCAAATGCAAGCCTCCTCCAAAGCTTTGATCGCCTGCGTTCAGGGGAAAGTTACTGGAGGTGGTGTAGGTTGGGTGGCTGCGATGGATCATGTTTTGGCTAGCCCTCAAGCCACTTTCACTTTGACTGAAGCGCTGTTCGGGCTGGCTCCAGTAAACATTTACCCGTTCCTGATCCAGCGGATGGGAATGCCTGCGGCTAAATCCATGGCATTGACAGCGCGAACTGTGACTGCAGAAGAAGCCTATACCAAAGGATTGGTGGATCAATTGGAGTCGGATCCGAATCTGGCTTTGAGAAAGTTGGTTCCGAGAATTGGAGCGCTTTCTGAGGTGGCAATTGCTGAGAATAAGAAGTTTTTAAACCAGTTCTGGTCAGTGGCGCCGTCAGTAGGAGAAATCGCCGGGAATACACTAAGCCAACTATTGGTGAGGCCAGAAACACAAGAACGATTAAGACGGTTTTCTGAAGCACAATCGGATTCCGCGTAAAGCTTCATGCATATTTTGGTGAACTGAGTGGGTTGAAATGAAGCATGAGATCATGAACATAACTTTCTCCAGAATGCAAATCTCCGAACCCGGAGCCGGGGTGGCATTGATTCAAATGCAGGATCGAGCGGGCCGGAACGGGTTTACCTCCGGGTTTGTGCAGGAACTGGTTGCTGCTTTTGATTGGGTGAGAGATCAGGGAGAGCGTTTGCGATGTGTTGTGGTGACCGGATATGATAAAATCTTCAGCTCTGGTGGATCTCGCGAAGAATTGCTGACGTTGCAGGCCGGTGAAAGGACTTTCGCATCGGTTCCATTTTACCGACTCTTTCTCGATTGTGAAATTCCGGTTGTGGCGGCAATGCAGGGACATGCCATTGGAGGGGGAATGGTTCTCGGCTTGTATGCGGATGCGGTTGTTTTGTCGAAAGAAGCCATGTATTCGGCGAATTTCATGAACTTCGGATTTACCCCGGGAATGGGCGCGACCGCCTTGTTGCCGGATCGACTTGGAACGGCGTTGGCGCAGGAAATGATGTACACCGCCAAAGGATTTCATGGAGCTGAACTGAAAGCCCGAGGCGTTGGTTTTTCTGTGGTGGATGGGAGCGAGGTACTGGCTCACGCCCTGGAAGTTGCAGGAGAGATCGCTGAGAAACCCAGATTGGCGCTTTGTCTGCTCAAACATCAAATGTCAGCTTCGTTAAAATCGAAAATCCAGAAAGCGGTTGAAGTGGAGCTGGAAATGCACAGCCAGACCATGAAAGGTCCGGACGTGGCCAGGAAAATTCAAGAATTGCCGAAGATCTGAACAGATTCATGAGCCAATCCACGACAATAACTACCCATTCTGATGCTAGGTTTGAGCGGTCGACCGGTCCGGTTAGGCGTCTATGTGTGACCTCTTCATTTCAGTTGGAGCCTGAGCTGGATTCGTGGAAGCGATGGTTTGCTTTATTGGGCTGGGAAGTTGAAACGGATTGGACCGGTTACAATCGCTGGGCTCTGGACCTGGCCGATGAATCCTCAACATGGGCTCAGAGTGGAGATGGATTTGTGCGAGTCGTTCTCTTTCGCATGGAGGATTTGCTCAGAGATATTCAAAGCCACAACGGGTCAGGAGATGGAGATTTTTTAGCCAAATGGGATGAGCGCGCAGCTGCCTTATTGGATCAAGTCACTCAGGCAGCTGGGCGTTTGGAGATGACGCTTTGGATCGAAGCCCCGACCTCTTCCAGTTGGCGTCATGTCGAGGGTTTCCTGAAACGTAAACGACAGTTGTGGGAGCAACTCCAGGAAGCAGCTCCGAGTTGGCATTTTATCCTGGCGGAAGAACAAAAGGAATGCGTTTGGAATCCGAATTGGGAACTTTCATTGCAGGATGAAGTGGCGCACTTGCCTTATGACTCGAATGGTTTCTTTTTCCTGGCCGGTCTGGCGATGCGGCGTTGGATTTGTGATCGGATGCCGCGTCCCAAGGTTCTTGTTCTCGATGCAGATAATACTTTGTGGGATGGAGTTTGTGGCGAGCAGGATCCTTCGGAACTGGGTTTGTTTCCTGAGCATTTGAAACTGCAGGAATTGGCTTTGAGACATGAGTCTTCTGGAAAATTGTTATGTATTTGCAGTAGAAATCAGGAAGAGGACGTCTGGAAGGTTTTTGATCAACGGGCCGATTTAAAGCTACGACGCGATCATCTGGTGGCCAGTAGGATTAATTGGAGATCCAAGGCCGAAAATATCCGTTCTCTGGCCGAGGAACTGAATCTGCATCCAGACAGTTTTGTATTTGTGGATGATGATCCGGCGCAATGCGCAGCCGTGCGTCAGGCTTTGCCGGAGACGTTGACATTACAATTACCTGCCGATGTGCAGGAACGGACGTTGTTCATTGAGTTGGCGTTGGCGTTGGATTTGTTTCAGGAAACCGATATAGATCCGGCTGCTGAAAACGGAAAATCCAGGACCGTCTGGTATCGGCAGGAGTCAAAAAGGCGTTCAGTTCTGAAGAAGGAGACTGGGGCTGCTGAAGGCGTCTCCGCTGAGGAAAACTTGTCGGAAGTTCGGAGGAAACTCGGGATTCGGGTTGCTGTGAAAGAAATTGCGGAATCCCAGACTGCGAGAGTTGCGGAATTGTTTCAACGCACGAACCAATTCAACTTGGGTGGACCGCGACGGACGTTGGAAGAGTTGAATCAGGAGTGGCAAGGTCAGCCGCGTCGATGGATGTGGGGTGTGGAGGCCTCGGATACATTTGGAGACTATGGGCTGGTTGGGGTGGCTTTGGCTCGATTGGAAGGGGAAGTGGCTATTTTGGAATCCATGCTGATGAGTTGTCGAGCATTGGGTCGTGGGATTGAGTGGGATCTGGTCGAGGCGATGACTGACGAACTGAGGGAGAGCGGGGTTCGGGTTTTAAAAGTTGTTTGGAGGAGGACGGCGAGGAATGTCCCGGCGCGCGATTTCTTGAAACAATGGTTGGAGAAGTATGGTGTTCAGAATGTGGATCTGGAACAGGATGGAGTGTTTGATTTGGATTTGACACAGGGGAACGGAGGTATCACGCGAAGACGCGAAGACGCTAAGGATGAGGTTGGGGTTTTGGATCAGGTTTGTGTTTGGGTGGCTGATTTTCTGGGTGTGGATCCGGTGAAGGTCGACAGAGAGGTTTCGTTGTTTGATCAGGGGCTGGAGTCTTTGCAGGCGTTGTCATTGATGGAGAAGTTGGAAGGAGTAGTTGGAAGTGTTCCCAGGACGTTGATTTATACTCATCCCAGTCTGAATGCGTTGGGGCAATGGATTAATCAGAGTGTCGCTAGTGAGGAAATGAGTTCAAAAGGGAATAAGCGGCAGCTAAGACAGAATGACAAGAATTTGGTTGATAACGACAAATGTCTGGATGTCGCGGTTGTTGGAATGGCAGGTCGCTTTGGTGGGGCGGACTCGTTGGAGGAAATGTGGAATCGGTTGGAGGCGGGAGATTGTGTTGTTGGCGAACGACCTGATGATCGACCGGGTCCAGGGTGGGGTGGATTTCTGAAAGACGTTGCTGGGTTTGATCCGGTTCCGTTTCAGATCGCTCCAGCACAGGCAGCGGAGATGGATCCAGCCCAGCGAATCTTACTGGAGTTGAGCCTGGAAGCGGTAGAGCGATCCGGGCATACGCCTGCCTCCATCGGGCAACGCGTCGGGGTTTTCATTGGAGCCGAGGAAAGTGGATATGGTCGGCTTCCGGGACATGAAACAGCAGAAACCGAACTGGCGGACATCGCTGGGCGCATTGCTCATCAGATGCATTGGACCGGGCCCGCGATGACTGTGCAGACAGCCTGTGCATCCGGTATGACGGCCATTTCTGTCGCGATACAATCCTTGCAATCCGGGGCATGCGACGCGGCTCTTGTCGGAGGGGTTCATTTGGAACTCGACGTCCATCGAGTAAAACGCAACTCACGGCGAGCGGCGATTTCAGAAACCGGACAACCCAAAGTTTATAGCCGGGAAGCCGATGGGTATGTTGATGCTGAGGGCGCAGGAGTGATTCTGCTCCGAACATTTGGTGATGCCAGGCAGTCTGGAGATCAGACCCTGGCGCGTATTGTTGGATGTGTCGCCGGGTATGCCGGATCCGATGTGGCATGGACAGCGCCGAATTCGGAAGGCATGGCGGAGCGAGTCGAGCGGGTGTTGCGGGATGCTGCCTGGGATTGGAGTGATTTGGATTACGTGGAAGGAGCGGCGAATGGAGCCCCGTTGACCGACATGGCGGAACTGGATGTCTGGCGTCGTTTGACTCAACGTTCAACTAAAAAACTGAAAGAGTCGGATAGCGCTGGGGAGAAGCGATCGGTCGCCATTGCATCCACGAAAGCGCACTTTGGAAACACTGGAGCCGCTTCAGTATTTGCGGGATTGTTCCGAATTCTTTTGCAAATGCAGCGAGGGCTGATAGCTCCGCAGCCAGGTTTGTGCAACAGCGGAGGAGTGGATATTGAAGATGAAGAGAATGTGCAGCGAGTTCCTGCAGCGCTGACGGATCACTGGGATGCAGAGAATTGGTTGTATCCGAGTCAACTGGGCGCCTGGGATCGGCGAAGCGCTTCCATCCCTCGCAAGGCTATGTTGCATACCTTTGGTCAAGGAGGTTATGGCGGGGCTTTGTTGATTGAGGAAGTCTGCGATTTTAAAGAAAACGATGATTTGGATTTCCAACACCAGACTGCGAGTTCGCAGAATCTGCTGGCGCCGGAAGTAGCGTTGATTTCTGCAGATGACTCCCAACGGTTGAAGTTAATTGCGGGGGATTTGCTGAACGCTTTCTCGGACCGAAAAAGCGAGGCTGATTTGCGGAGCGCTTTATGGACATTGAGAATCAGTCGGAGCGCTCGTAAGTATCGGGCAGCGTGGGTGGTTCGAACCATGGATGACTTTCTGATTGGGTTGAAGCAATTGAGTCAAGGTGAGAGCTTGTCCAATGGAAGCGTCGGTGAATTGGATCCGCGAGTTGTGTCGGCTTTTAATGCAGATAAGGATTTTGAAAATTATCAAGAGAGCCTGGCAAAATCTGGTCAGTGGAATCGACTGGCCAGTCTATGGGCGCTGGGAGCTCCGGTTGATTGGACTTGGTTCAAATCGTCTGGTGATTTTCGCCGGGTTGAACTGCCCACAACCCCAATGATCCGGCAGCGACTTTGGTTGAGTGAATTCCAGTCTGATACGTTCAGTGAGCGTTCAACATCAGAATCAGGAAATGACACAGTCCATCAATCAGGGACAGATCCCAAAGCTTCTCCAATAATGGAAGCCTTCAGAAATGCGTTGGGGTGGACCAAAGCCGATTGGAATCCGGAAGCGGCGCCAACCGCGTTGGGAGTGGACTCGATCCTGGCAATGACACTGGCTCGGCGATTTGAGGAAGCGTTTCAGATTGAACTGTCCGCTTCTGAAATTCTTGGCGCCTCTTCCATGGGTGAATTGGTGGAGTCGGTGGAGAGCCGATCGCTGGGGAAAACTCAAAGTATTCAGCCTGAAAAAGCCGTTTCAAGAAGGAGCGAAAGATATACTCAAGTTCAACCGGATCAGCAAAACCGGTGGAGTCCGTTTCCATTAACGGATATTCAGCTTTCTTATTTGGTGGGGCGGAATCCGGATTATGAACTGGGTGGAGTGGGATGTCACAACTACTGGGAATTTGAAGCAGAAGACCTGGATGCTGCTCGACTGAATCGGGCCTGGAATAAACTGGTGCGTCGGCATGACATGCTGCGCGCTGTGTTTTTGAAAAACGGAACCCAAGTCGTTCAGCAGGAAGTTGCAGATTATCAATTTCCAGTCACCGATTTGCGAAACTGTACCTCTGACGAATCTCAAGCTGCATTAAACTCAGTGAGAGACCGACTCTCACATCAGGTTCATGATCCATATACCTGGCCGCTCTTTTCCATCGAACTCGTCCAACTCCCGGATTTAAAGACGACCCGCATCTGCCTCAGTCTGGATCTGTTGATATTTGACGCGCTCAGCATTTTCCGTGTTCTGGAGCAATGGATGGATCTTTATGACGATCTGGACGCAGCTCTGCCTGCGCCGCCGGAATTTCAGTTCAGGGACTACGTCCTGGCTTTAGAACAAACAAAGCGAGGGGAAATCTACCAACGCGCAGAGAAATATTGGAAACAGCGTGCGGCGACTCTGCCAGGGGGCCCGGAACTTCCCACACTCGTTGAAGCGTCCCGGATCAAGAACCCGACATGGATCAGAAATGAATTTCAACTCAACGAGGAAACCTGGAATAAACTCAAAACTGCAGCGGGTCATCGTGGATTAACCGAAGTGGGTGTATTGTTGACTGCTGTGAGTGAGGTTCTGAATCAGTGGAGCGCTTCTGATCGATACTCATTGAACCTGACTTTGTTAAACCGACTGCCGGTTCACCCGGAGATAGAACAGGTGATTGGCGATTTTACGTCAACACTTCTGCTGGAAGTGAACTCCAGTTCTGGAATTTCGATAGCCGAGCGCGCTCAGTGTATTAAAGAACAGTTGATGGCCGATCTGGAACATCGGGACTTCAATGGAGTTCAGACGTTGCGAGAAATGGCGAAGCGCCGTCCCGACGAACGTTCTCAACTGAAAGCGCCGGTTGTATTTACCAGTCTGCTTGGATTTGATTCAGCGCTGGGGCGTGTTCCAAGGTTCCGCAGCGGACTGGGAACATGGGTACATGCGATTACCCAGACACCTCAGGTTTCATTAGACATACAAGCGTATGAAGAATCAGGGGTGTTGTATGTTACCTGGGATTCTGTTGAAGGCCTCTATCCAGACGGCATGATTCGGGATTGCGCGGATAGAATGGAGAGCTTGTTGAACGATTTGGCGGAGGATCCAGCTCTGTGGGAGAAACCGGAAAGGATCCGGAACCTCCCGCAACGTCAGGCG
>JAUIHU010000065.1 GCA_030432175.1 Verrucomicrobiia bacterium
TTCCATCAGCTGCCGTCCAAGATCAGGGTATATATGAAAGAAGACACCCCGGGTTCCAACTGGACTCCGATTGGTCTGCTTCAGGACTTTAACGAGATTGATGGCGTGAAGTTCCTGCAAGGCAGTGTGGTCTGGCTTCCAGACCAGATCGGAGACTATCAGGTCAAGGTCACAGCGTTTGATGCGACTGATAATGTGATGGAGGAAGTGGAGAGGGATATATCTGTCATTGAAAACTCTGGTCCAAGTATCACTTTGGTGAGCGGGGATATTGTTGATAGCTCCTTCTATTATGTGAAGGACCTGATTCAGTCGATTGTACATGATGCAGGAGCTCCATTGGCATGCTTCGCAGAGTTTTTCGACAATGGGGATTTTATTGGCCGCAGCCAAATATCTTACCTGAATGGGGTTTTGGATTATGGAGAAATCAAAGATTTGGAAGGCTCTCCAGTCGACATATATAAAGGCTCACACACAATCTCTGCTAGAGTCATTGATCAAAGAGGAGTTGCAGGAGAGATGTCGAATCCCGTGAATGTCCACATTACACAAGGCAATTCTCGGCCGGTGATTGAGATAACCTCACCAACCGAGGATATCTACGTCAACCAGAGAGACTACGTAACAATCAACTTCAACTTCTCGGACCCGGATGGGATTGGGGATATAACTGACATCCAGGTCCTCCGACTGGAAAAGAGTCAGTCATCCTATGCTGTAGATAGCCTGGATACTCAATCCTCCGCTCCATTTACAGGATCATTCACATTGGATACATCTCTGGAGCATTGGAAGAATGGAGCCAATTTGTTGCGTGTTGTAGCAACAGACACGCAGGAACTTAAAAGTTATCCGGTTTATTTGACCGTTTACGTTAAAACCGGCTTTGAACATAACTTGATCACGGAGCTGGTGGACGAAAATACGATCAGCCTGACTGGGAAAGAATTCTTTCAGGGAAATCCCTTATCCAGCGGGATTTTCACAGGAGGCAACGCCTCCGGGCTGGGGATGACCGAGCCGGGTCCACCGTCCGGGATCATGGACACTGGGGTGGCTTTGACTACTGGGGAGTTCAGCTCTTGGAATGGGGGGGGAATTTAGATGAAGAACAAACAGGGTTTATGAATTCACCAGGAGACGAATTCCTTGAATGCCGAACATTAACCACTGGGAATTATACTCAGGACGTTGCCGCTATTGATTTTGCTGCAGTAAATGTCAATGGTCAGCTTGAGATGGTTTATCAGTTTGGGAGTGAAGAGTACATTGAATTTGTATCTGATAATATCGAGTGCTTTAACGATGCATTGCTGATACTTGTAAATTCCAGAATCTCGTCATTATTGCCAAATTGTACAGAAATTATAGGAGTTCAATCTGTTCATCCCGAGATACCAGTTGGAGAATATCAATGTTTGACTTATGAGCTTCCAAGCAAGAATGATTTCTTATATTTAAACAATATTGTGGGGGCATCGCCACCTCAAGTTGAGTATAATGGTTTAATTAGATGGCTCAAGATGCATGTTCTTTTTAGCTCAAACAACCTTTTCAATTTCCGGGTTGTTCTTGGTGATGTGAACGACGACAGATGACACTCGTCTGTTTTATACAATCTGGCTCGATTAAATCGATAAATCCTAGTTTATAGAGTTATGATGAAGACTATTTATACCCAGATTCGAGTATTAACATCATTATCATTTTGCTTTGCAAACTTGTGTTTCGGGGCAGTGTTTGATGATTACACCGAGGGATCAATGTATTTGAGTTCTGATTTTGGAAATAGTAGTGGACAAAGGGCGTCCTATTCATCAGATAATTTGGGTTGGCCGGATTTTCGCTTTTTCCGAGCAACCGGAGATGGAGATTGGGTGGCCTCAGTGAGGCTGGATGTTGGGATGTTAGAGTATCAACTTGCCTCCGTTCAAAACATGGAAGCTTTACAGTCCGTAAGCTTGGAGTTGATGTACAGTTATAATTTTCCTGATGCTTTCAGTCTAGGAAATGTAACTTTTTTCTCATTTGGTTTTGAGAATGTTGAGGGGATTGGTGAATTGATTACAGAAAAACGAGAGCCTGGATCAGGTGATTATATTTCAATTACGAACCCAATACAATTCAGTCAGCCAGGAACGTTACTGCTTCCTGTCACTCAAAGTGATTTAAGTGGAATAAACCTTTTAAGGTTCACGGTGACGCCAAAAACATCGGAGTTCTCATTCAGACTTGATGAAATATCTGTCATCCCCGAACCCACTATATGGTCACTGCTCTTGCTGGGTGGCTCTCCGTGGGTGTGGAGACGTGTCAAAACGCTGGCATCACGGAAACTCTGGTAACGCGTATCACCCTGAAAGAATGACAGCATTTGGGATACACCGGACAGGGGGCAGTCAAAGAATTTTGACATCACTTTAAGCAAGGCTAATTTTTAGTCAAAATTCTTAGCCTGACGGGTGTGATTAAAGTAGGGTGGCGTAAAAATAAGATTTAATATCTTTTTGCGTCAAATGGTACAAGCGGTAGAAAATTCGGATGTCAAAAAGATTTATTAAGACTCTTACTCATTGCCCCCAGCGCCAATGGCGCGACACATACCAGCCTGGGCTGCCAAGCCCAGGGCGGCTTAAACAAAAGGACTGAAGGCCCGACACATATACAGAATCTTTTCTAAAGCAATTTCCTTATATGTCGGGCTTTCAGCCCTTGTAGATATGGCGGTGAACCAGACCTGGCTTAGCAGCCCAGGCAAATTAAAGGAGGGGGACTGTTTACTGGTTCATCCTACTTCAAATGCCAGCTCCTCTTGCCGAGCTGGGGCTCAGCGGTCCCAGGACGCCACTCAAATATAATCACACCCAGTTCACTCGTGAAAGCCATTTGTGGAGAAGATCTCCCAATTCATCAGGAGTGGTTGCCTCAGCGCCACTGGCTCCGCTTCGCTCTGATGATTCATCTTTGAAAAAACTGGATTCGATCCAGTCGATGTCAGTGATCAGTTCTTTACGTTCATCTTCACTCCACTCAAAACCCGGGTGTTTGAGCATCCGGGTCAATATATGGCTCAAATTAAATGGTGTGATCCTGTCCGGTATTTGCCACTCGCTGGCGCTCGCGTCAGGAATCTGGACCGGTTGCTGCGCCCAGATGGAAAAAATCAATACTGAGACGCCCAGCAATAAGGCCAGTCCAACTTGCCACGAAGATCTCCACCAGGATTTCTGTCCAACCTCAAGCCCAGTTTCTGCCAGAGCCACTTCAGGATCGACATCTACTATATCTGCATCCTGATATCTCTTGTAAGCGAGTTTTATTTCTCCAACCACAGGAGAATTTTCCAATGGTTGAGGATAACGAAAACCCATGACTTTCTCGGAGTTTTCTGCATTGGCCGAGTCCCCTGCAACTTCGTATTCAACAATCCAACGCCTCTCAGTCACAGCAGCTAAATCCGCGCCTGTACTATCCAAACGATCCATCGCCAGACCCGTATCTTCAATTTCTGAAATTTGAAAACCTTCAAGCTCCGGATTCAGAAAAGTCTCCAGCTCTCCAATGATCCCATTAGCTTTCGCTTCGATTTCGAGAATCAACTTACCCTCACTCCATTCCCGCTCATCTAATAGCAGTGTGACTTCGAGGTCAGAGACTGGCCTCGTTGGAACGTTTTCAGATCGGGCATCAATCAGAATCGGACTGGTCTCTACAGGTAAAATCACCTGCCCGGTTTCGTCCACAAAATCCAAATCCAGTTGAATCCCGGGAATCGTGTCCACTGCGGCGTCCTTTGCTTTTAACACTACATAGGCAAGAGGAGTTTCACGCCATCCTGGTTTTCCGAAATTTCTGGAGGGCGCCTGCGGATCCTGAAATGTCATGGAGACAGTTTCGAACGACTCATCCAGCGCTGAAATAATTGAATTTTCGAGATCATTTCGATAATTCACAGCGCCGGACCGGGCATAATAGTTCACTGCCGCGCTTTGCTGATTTTGCAAATACTTGCTGAACCCACCTGCTTCACGTTCGATATCAGACGTATGTCTTAGTGTCAGAAACAATCCAAAGGGATTTTGATTCCCAACATCACTGCTCCCATCCAGATAAGCAGAAAAGTCAATCTCCGCCAAAAGACTGTCGTAATAAAAAACCAGCTCTCTCGCAGCTTCCGCGCTTGGATGAGAACCGATGACTTCTATTCCAGATCTCAAATAGCGCGGTTTTAATTCCGGTTGTATCTGTTGAACAGATCCAGAGAGAGCTTCACCAAACTGTTGCAGATGCCATTCAAGGTAAGGATCTGGTATTTCATACAGGGCTTGTCCAAGTAGCGCCAATCGAGATTGGTCAGGAACTTGTTGACGGGTTAAATATCCCAGATCACTGGCTCCGAGATTTGCGTTAAACCATTGCTGATATACTTCTATGGAGTAATCGGAAACCATCATTCCCGGCAGCGCTTTCCGGTATAATTCTGCTGCTGCTTCAAATGCTCTGAATGCGCGATCTCTCCTTGCCGTATACTCTTGAAGTGGAAATTCTAATCCATATTCATACTCAGCCAAATCAAACTGCGACATACCTTCCAGCGCCATCGCTCGCCAATCCGTTTTCACTTCAGCAAGCCTTCCTCCAATTAATGCCTCCAATGCGGAATAGCCCCGCAAAATTTCTTCCTGGATATCCGCTGGCTTTCTCTTTGCTGTTTGCTGGGTTTGAGGATCTCTCCATGTGGTCGCCAGACGGGATCTCATTTCCTGGGCTATAACGTAAAATATCTCCGGCGCCCATTGATTCACAGATCCCAAAGTTGCCTCAATGTCTTTGATGTCAAATACTTCAGCAGGACTGTGTGTCGCTACAAAAGCTTTGGCAATGGCATCGGAATCCAACGGCTTTATGAATGGAATCCCTTCCAGCTTTTGTAAAACTTCTGTCAATCGCTTCAAATGTCTTTCCTGTATGAGACGTGTCATTGGAATTCCATTTGCAGCCTGTCTGGCATAAGGATTGATCAAACGCGCCGAGCCAATGTTGGGTCCACGGTATTGTGCAGGATTAAACCTGCGAGGCCAGGATCGGATTAATTCGTTGGCTAACCGATATGCTTCTCCTTCCCATTCATGATGCAATTCCTCAATAGCTTCAGCAGCGATCTCAGGTTCTCCGCTCAGAACCATCAACTCAGTCCTGACGCCGCGAATCTTTGGCCATAGGCTCGGTTGAATCCACTTTGCCCACACTTTCTCCGGGGCCAGTTGAATTAATGACTCAGCATCAAGTGGGTTGAGGCCATTGGGGTTGTTATTCCGGTTGTTATAATTCTCATAGTAGACATTCCCGTAGGCATCCATCCTGGCATACATGTTTTGAGGGCCGGTAACCACCCCTTGCCGGATAGCTAACTCTGCTTCCTTGAGCCAATGCAACGCGGTGAGTGAAATCACATTTTTCAAATCTTCCTGAACTTCAACTGCCTGCGTTTGAACCGCTGATTGGATGTATAAGTTGATTTCTTTAAGCAGCTTGATCCGTTGTTCGGGAGGTCCAATGAGTTGCATTTGATTAAATTTGACGCCAGCCTGACTCAACAAGAACAAGCTGAGATTCGGAGATCGGGCAAATTCGGCCTCCAGCCATTTCGCTGACTGTTTTTCTGGAAGTTCGGGCAGAATCTGAGCCAACAGATTTAAGGCCCCCATCGAATCTTCATCCAATACCCCATTGTCCGAAACCCGACGGAACCATTTCTTCGACCAATCCCAGGCGGTTTGAAGTAAAGCAGGATCTTCCGGAGCTTCACGGGATTTCAACCACGCAAAACCTGCTTGTTGTTCAAGCGCGGAAAGTTCGATGTCCTGAACTCCGTTTTTATTTAGAAAATCTCCGACCGCATTTACCTGACCGGCGGCCAACAACAGCGCCAACGCTTGATCCTTCCCCGTTTCTCCACCAATGCCAGCAAATCCTTGTGTCAGCTTCTCAAGAACTTCCGGCTCTGCTATGGCGCCTGTTTCAATACCCTGTCCCAGCAGATTCCCTAATCCTTCTATTTGACCAGGAGTCAACGGCTGGGATGGCGCTATCTCGGCAAGTTGAATGATGTCATCCAGTGACATGGATTGAATCACTGGAACTGCGCCTTTCAAGATTTGTTGTAAACGTTGCGTCTCAGGAGTAGGCGGCGCCATGGACAGCGCTTGCAGGAGTCGCTCGTAAAATGCAGTAGATTGTTCAGGCTCCAGCGCTATTCCCTGGGTAAAATCCTGGACATCACTCCATCTGCCCAACGTGATTTCTGTCGATAAGGAACCCAGTCGCTCTCTCCACTTCTCGTCCGACCAAACATGAATCCAGGGCGCTGCCGGATTTCGTTGCGCTGACTTTTCTTCGTCCAAATTGTTCTTATCAACCAGTACGTCCGTTTCTGCTCCAGCGGTATCTTCCAATGGCGAACTGGAGCTTCGTTCATTGGGGATCGGCTGGATGGACCGTTTTGCAAGCTCTTTGAGAATGGTTCCAGACAAGCGGTCGACAGGAACCTGCATAACCGCTTGAAACCTTTCCTCCGCCAGGGTTGAAGTTGAGCCAACAACTGCCGCCGACTCAGTCTGGACTTCCTGAGTGGATAATTCTGTTGTGGATGGGGCCTGGACTTCCGTTTCAACTGGTTGCAGGCCATATCGCACAGCCAGAGCGGGATCCATTCGGATCGCCTGTATCTTTTGAGCGGAAGCCTCCAGGCAGACTAGAAGCCCAAAGATAAATCCGAGCAGACAAACTGATGCAGCCTTTAACCAGGGCTGGTTCTTGTGGCGCCAAAGACTGGCAGACACAACACGGTTCAGGTATTTCATAAATTTCCGCGACTGTGCTTGATTACTCAAATCGCTCTAATACTTGAGAAGGGCCGAAAACACAGGATCGGAGTCCCGGCATCACTGATCCATCAGGATCCAGACCCATCCGGTCTTCTTCCGGCTCCAGCATCTCGGGCATCTTTGGGAGGTTGCTCACCTTCCTTTGGACGTTTACTGCGACTTTCCCTTTGTTTGCGGCGTTTCTGGCTGCAGTTCTTGCAACTTGAGCATTCTTTGGGGAGTGGCAATCCCTGAAGTTCTGAAAGATCCATCCGGCCCATGCGAATCACGGCTTCCAGATTTTTGCGATAGCGCTCGGCTCCCTCTACATCTCCATCCTCAATGGCGCTTTCAGCCAGCAAACGGTAATTTTGCCGGGCGGCTTCATTCTCAGGCTTCCATTCATCTTCTTCCGCGCCTTCCAACCGCATGACCCAGCTGGCGTAATACTGAGCCTTGGCCAACGCTGCCCGGATCTCCTGAGCCATTCTGGAATTAGCGCTATCTTCCGAACTGACGGAAGACAAAAGTTCTTCCAGTATTTCGATCGCTTCCGGTATGGCGCCAACAGACATGCCTGCAACTGCCTTGGCGAGGGTGAGCTGAGTCTGAATTTTTTTCAAACGAGAGGCTCTCCAGTCACTTTCGGGAAATGTCGAGATGATTTCAAGAGCCGCTCCATAACTCTCCACAGCTTCATCCCATCTCCCAAGATCTACAGCCGATTGAGCCAATGTGATTTTGGATTCAACCTGCTCCAGATTGCGGGATATTTGCCCTGGACCAAAATGATAGGCGAGTACACCGAATGGTAACAGCAGCCACGCCCATGAGAGAAATTTTTTTGAGAACTTCATGATGTGAAAGATGATGCTATTTCACATCCTTTCAATAAACTACGATGACGTCGAGTCGGAATTATTCAGGCGATCCAAATCTTCCTCCAGAAAGGCAACGACATCTTTGAACCGATTCTCGTTTTCCTGATCCAACCCAATCAATGTCTGATGAGCCGCCAGACTGGTCTCAGCCAGCGCCTGCTTGGATGTTTCGGATGGGTTTTCAACAAATGGACGATAGTCCGGATTCTCAACATTGGGTTCACTGACAATGTTGATGAAGGGCATGACATGAAGTGTCTTGAACGAATGAATGATGTTTTCCCTTGGATTAAACAATGTCAGTTGACGTCCTGACGCTCCTTTCTGTTTTTCTGAATGGAGAGTTAGCGCGATTTTGGCGATTAAGCCCAGAAAAGTACTGTCCATGAATGTACAGCTTTCCAGATCGATGCAAAACACACCATACCCTTTTGCGTGAAGGTTCGAGAACAATCGCTGCAGTGATGGGCCATGAGGCATCGACCCGCTCCCTTCGATTCGAACATAGACCTTCCCTTCAATAACGGAGACTGACATGTCGAAGGGTGATGTGTTCATTTTGGTTATCCGAAACGGTCAGTGTTTATAAATCTATTAAAGCCAACAAGGGTTCAAGGTCCAGTCTGAATCCCTGCAATTCTGGAAAGTGTTTCTCTTAACATCCGCTTTTCATCCACAGAACTGGACACAAGAGCCTGATTGCATTCGAGCAAAAGATTCAGAGCCTCAATCAACTCTGTCATTTTGTACAACTGAGCCTGCTGCATCGCTCTGTAAACAACATACGGATTGTTTGCTAACAAATTGAATCTCTTCTCTTCAGGAAAAAATCCAGCTGGAATTTTCTTAAAACTCGATTGGAATGATGGATAGCTCATTTTGGGGTCAAACCATCCAAGTCGAACACCCTCTTTGGTCATCAGCATGACACGCACCTTCGAAACCAAACCAATCACCAGGCCAATAACTGATTTCTTTGGATCCTGCCTCATCGACCACCACTCATCTTCCAAAGTTTTCAGTATCAACGGAAGATCCCTGGAGCCCAGAGCATCTCCCAATGCAAAAGCCCTGGCATTGCGATTCATTGGTATCATCCTCTGTGCCATTTCGAAAGGGATGGATTCCTGCTCACCAGATTCGAATTCTTGATCAGGGTTGAGCTGTAACAGTTCCAACTTCTCAATCTCTTTCACCAACTCTGCAGGATGAGGTCCAGTCGTCTCGATCAAATATGCTTCAGCAGCAGCATCCAGTCGAACACCTCGACTATTCAACTCGGTGCGAGCCAGTTGAGTTGCCTTTTCCCTCCAATCCCGGTCATTGATATTCCAGGAAACCATAGGCTCAACTACGCCTACTTTAGATATATTCTTGTAAAATGATTTTCCTTTATGTGTTTTGCCAGCGCTGATTAATAATTTGACGGAACCCAATTCCTGTTGTGTCAGCATCAGTGAAAATTCCTTCAAAGCCGCGTTGACTTTGGCGGATAACCCTACCACTCCATCCCCTCCCAGAAAATTCACTCCCTGAAACCAGATAACTTTCAACGGACTGAAAAAAGGGAATGTCATCAGAGCTTCGGTGACACGGTTCAAAGCCTGAATAGCATCTGAAACATTGGAAACAGAGCCTTCAATCTTTTCGATTTCTGGAGCTACACCATTCTCATCTGGTTGTGTCCATACCTTAAAAATCTCAGATGCGCGCTCCCTGACAAGAAAATCCTCTTCGCCGAAAACGAGGCATAATGAGGCTTTCTCTGCTGTTTGAGTTGTTTTTGCCTTGCTGGGCTGAGACTTATTACCAGGCATATCGGTGGATTCAATCAGTTCTAGAAATCGTCGCCGTCTTCAGAGTCACCAACCTCTTCTTCCTGAATCTTCCTGAGCATCTCACTCATATCCTCGACCTGGTGCAACAAAGCATTGGAAACAAAAATAGGAGCCTTCTCCAAACAAGCCATCGCGATGCAGTCACTTGGTCGCGCGTCTATCTCAACCAGCTTTTTCCCCAGTTCATTTTCCTGCTTCAGCAACATTCTGGCAAGATAGGTGGCGCCCTTCAATTCTGTGATGACGACTCGCTCCAGTGTAACTCCCAGACCAAGAAACGCTTGATGTATCAGATCATGAGTCAATGGTCGCTCCTTGCGAGTCTCTCGAATGGCCATTCCAATCACCACGCCCATTCCATGCTCCACCTGAATCACAAATGTTTTGAGATCGTTCCCAAGAAAGATGGCGCATCCATTATTGGCTGGTAGAATGCCGCGAATCTCAACTGTGGAAACCTGACTGCTCATGAACTGAGATTAGATGTTCTGTCTAAAAAAAACAAGAGCCCGACAGGATCACTTTAAAAAATCCTGCCAGGCTTACCAGAATCCATCAGGCTCCATGGCCTTGGATTCAGCTGTTCAACGATATTAGAGATCTTTGTCTGTCACCGCTCCCTCGTGAGCTGAGCTGACGAGCTTGGCGTATTTGGCAAGAACCCCTTTACGATAGCGAGGTTTTGGAGGGGACCACTTACGCAGGCGTGCGTCGATTTCACTCTGTGCAATGTCCAGCGTGATCGTGCGTTTTTCAGCGTCAATAGTGATCGGGTCTCCATCTTTAATAATTGCGATAGGCCCCCCTTCATACGCTTCAGGAGTAATGTGCCCGACAACGAATCCGTGACTTCCGCCGGAGAAACGCCCGTCAGTGATCAGCGCCACTTCTTTGCCAAGACCACGCCCCATCACCGCAGATGTAGGCGAAAGCATTTCTCGCATTCCGGGCCCACCTTTAGGGCCTTCATAACGAATGACAATCACGTCGCCGGATTTCACCTTACCTCCGAGAATCGCCTTTAAAGCTTTTTCTTCGGACTCATAAACCTTTGCTGTCCCAGTGAAGCTCAATCCTTCCTTACCAGAAATCTTAGCCACTGCCCCTGTGGGAGAAAGGTTGCCTTTAAGAATGACCAGGTGACTGTCTTTCTTGATCGGACGGTTGAATGGGCGGATCACATCCTGTCCTTTTGGATAAGGAGAAACGCTGGCAAGATTCTGCTTCAATGTTTTGCCGGTCACGGTCAAGCAATCACCATGCAAAAGCCCTTTCCGTAGCAGAGTCTTCATCAGGGGAGCTACGCCTCCGATTTTAACCAACTCAGCCATGACATACTTCCCACTCGGTTTCAGATCGGCCAGAACCGGTACTTTCTTCCCAATTCGAGTGAAATCATCGATAGACAGTTTCACACCCGCGGCATGCGCTATTCCGAGAATATGCAAAACAGCATTGGTAGATCCACCTAACGCAATCACGACAGTAATGGCGTTTTCAAAAGCTTTTTTGGTCAGGATATCTTTAGGGCGAATTCCCAGGCGAATCAGGTTCATGACAGCCTCGCCAGCTGCTTCGCAATCCACCTGTTTTTCCTTGGAAACCGCCGCCTGAGCTGAGCTGTTCGGCAAACTCATCCCCAAAGCTTCGATCGCTGAAGCCATGGTATTAGCTGTGTACATTCCACCACAGGAACCGGCTCCAGGAATCGCCTTACTCTCCAGGTCAGCCAGGCGCTCATCCGACATTTCCTTGTTGGCGTGCTTGCCCACAGCTTCAAAAACCGAAACGATATCTACGTCCTTGTCTTCAAAACAGCCTGGCAGAATCGTTCCACCATACACAAAAATAGAAGGACGATTCAGTCGAGCCAATCCCATGAGACAACCTGTAAAGGAGCGGCCGTTGTTCCTTACAGCAATTGTGCAGCCATTTTGCTGGACAATAAAATGTTGGTTGACGAATACACCGCCGACGGGCAGTGCGCAGTCTTTCCGGAAATGACCGGGGATTTAACCATTTCAACTGTCGATTTTTCCTTTGGAGATTTTGGCCTGACCTTGCCGGTCTTGTTTAAAGTGGCAATCAAAAATGAGCAAACCAATACCCTTTGGATGTACTCCGAGGCGTCATTTATTAAAATACGTCTGGAGGATGTTCTAAAAAAATGCCAGCTGGGTGACAGGATCATTTTGATCACGGTTGATCAGGAGTATGCTTTGCCGCACCACGAAATTGTTGTTAAATCGGGCTGCTAAATCGCCGGTTATTTCCCCGCAATAACCAGTTGGAGCCAAGCCGGCGCAACAACAAAAAAAATCCCGAACCAAGCCTAACGGCATGATTCGGGATTTTTTT
>JAUIHU010000066.1 GCA_030432175.1 Verrucomicrobiia bacterium
AAAGACCAGGCCATGCTCAACTGGCGCATCTGGTTCATGCAAACCTTGCTTTGGGCGTTGGCTTTGGCCTTGGACAGGGCGGGCAGCAGCATGGAAGCCAATATCGCAATGATAGAGATAACGACCAGCAGTTCAATGAGCGTAAATGCTTGGCGCGGAGCCGGGTGGTGATTTCCTGACATTCAGTTATTCTGAGGAGTTTCCAGTCATTGAGCAAACCCTGAATTCAGCGGGAATTTTTTTTCGTTGTAAAAAGCGCGGTTATCAATTTCTCAAAAAATCTCCAGTTCCTTCTCTGATAGATCAAACAAGTAGAACGAGGTTTCTTTTTTCTCCAAAGGTGAACGATTTTTCAAAATTAAAGGCGGATTACTGATTTAAATTGCCATGCAAAAGTCAAAGCTCTTGCCGTTTATGGGCTTGGCGCTGTGTCTGCTTCGGGTGGAATTGTGTCTGGCTGGATAGGCTACAATGGGTTTTAAGCCGTATACGCGCCCCGGTTTAGCCAAGGGGGTGGTTGTTAAATAAGAAATAACGCCTGACGCGAGTTAATAAAAGCAATGACCAGGTTAAAGATTTACTTAAAAAAGGGAGTTGTGAGATCGGATGCAGTTCTGGCTCTGTCTCTTCTCATCAACATTCATGCAAACGGCTTTCAGTTCAAAGCGCCTTCAGATAATGAGCCGGTACCAGGCCTGAATGCCCTGGGAATACCGGGAGTTCGTGATGGCTCTGTTGTCTGGGGAGATTTTGACCGGGACCGCGTCCTGGATCTGGCTATTGCTGGAAAGGATGCTGAAGGGCATCGGACTCTGCAGATTCTGGTGGCCCGGACTGCTGGTAACGGACAGAAAAGCTTTCAGCTTTGGCAAAGCGAACAGGGGGTGAGTGGAATTGAGGAAATGGATGAGTTAAATTTTGGGTGGGTCGGATTTTCTGATGTGGACCTGATCCCGATAGACTTTGATAAAGATGGGTGGCTGGATCTATTTGTTGTGGGGGAGACCGACGCAGGGTATCGCGCACACTTGTATCAGAATATTGAAATCAATCCACCCGGTCTGGAACCGCGTCGTTGTCTGGAATTATTCGCTGGTCCTGAAGGAGTGTTCCCCGGAGTGCGTGCCGGTCTGATGGGAGGTGGCGTTTCAATCGGGGACTACAACCGGGACGGAGTTCTGGATTATCTGGTGACTGGCATCACCGGCCCCGGGCAGTTATCAACGACTATTTATCAGGGATTCCCATCCGTAATTCGTAAAGATGAACTGGCGTCAGCGGATCTCGTGCCGCTGGCGTTGGGGGCTGCTGCCTGGATGGATTATGATAATGACGGTTGGTTGGACTTTGCGGTTTGTGGACTCGGTTTTACACCAGGCTTCAATGGAAGCCAGACCCTGATTTACCGCAATAACGGCGAAGGCGGATTTGAGTTGTCGCATCGGCTGTTAGGTGTGCAGATGGGCGATCTGGCTTGGGGAGATATTAATCAGGATGGATGGCCGGACCTTGCTGTGACCGGCTGGAACACTCAGAGTGAACAGGGTGTCACTATGTGGTTTGAGAACCGATCAGATCTTGCTTCGCCGGATGGGCGCCGCTGGGCTCCTCATGCATTAGAAAGAGGATTGCGCAGTGGAAGAATTTTGCTGGCAGATCTGGACCTGAATGGTGGTTTGGATTTGGTAACGGTTGGGATCCAGCCTGATTTGGATGAAGCCACCCTGCAGGTGTACCTCAACACAAATGAAAACGGAGGGCTTGAACTATCCGAAACAACCGCTGAATGGCTGCTAAGCGAGCCGGATCAAAACCCGGTCCGGATTCCGGTTCCAAACAGTCCGGCGATTGCCCTGGGAGCATTTCAGGAAAACAACTTAAATCTCAGTGGCTATGGATTGGACCTGGTCATGGTGGGTGGCTCCATTGAGGAAACTCCCCTGTCTGTGACAGCCTTCAGCTCGATAACCGATTACGTTCCTTTACCAGAAAAGCCAGTTGGAATGATAGCGCGTATGATATCTCCGAATGAGGTTGAATTTACATGGGAACGATCGGACCGGGATTCCGATGGAGTGCGAACATACAACATCGAAATTGGTTTACAAAGACTGGGGGAAGAGGTGGTGGGATCGCTGACAGATGAATACTCAGCCGGATTTGGGACCAGTTATTTTCGAATGAGCCCAACGCCCGGGATACATGGAGGATCGCAAAGATTTGTTTTGGAGAACCCGCTGGTGGTTCGACCCGGAGCGGTTCTGTTCTGGCGAGTGGAGGCATTGGACGGAGCCTTCAGAACTTCCGGAATGACCCCCGGTCCGATCTACAGAAATCCTTATCGCATTCCTTATTTTGCGCCTGCCTATGAAGGAGAGTCTCTTGGGATCGCAAATGGGGCGGACTTCGGTGATTATGACGGTGATGGGGATTTAGACCTGGCGGTGGGAGGCGATCAGGGATTGCGTGTTTTGGAAAATGTGGCGACTACAAATAACGGATTTGATTTTCAAAATGAATGGCATGACCGACCTGCAATGCAGGATGGAGACGCATTGCTTCCTTTTGAATTCAGAGTATCCGGATCCGTCCGTTGGGGGGATGCAAATGGGGATAACCATCTGGACCTTCTGGTTGCTGGAGCCTCGGCGGATGGTATAGGAAATGACGACCTGATCATCTATTTAAATCAGGGCGCCGACTCCGACTGGGCATTTGAAAAGATCGTTCTGATGAGCGTGGGCGCGGCGACTGGATCCGCTGAGTGGCTGGACTTTGACCTGGACGGAGATCTGGATGTGGTCGTTGCTGGAGGAGGTCGGGACAATCCGGCTTTCTTCCTGATGAGAAATGAATGGGATCCACAAGATCCGGAAGCGGACCTGCAGTTTGTCAGGGTATTCGGACTGGAAGAAATCCAGCCTTTGGGTAGTGCGCCGGAAATAGCAGTGGAAGATTTTGATCGGGACGGCTGGCCGGATCTGGTTCATGCGGGATATCACCACCCTTCGCAAAGTTACCACACACGTCTTTACAAAAATCTCGGACCGGATCCGGAGCGCCAAGAACACTGGGTTTGGGAAGAGATGGCTGAATTGAATCTGGTTGGGTTACGAGATGCTGCATTAACCTGGGCGGACTGGGATGGCGATGGCTGGCCGGATTTATTTGTAACCGGGTATTATTACGATGGAAGCGCCAACCAGCATATCGCCCGACTGTACCTCAATCGCCCGCGAGTTGATGGCGATGGCGCAGAGCTGCCAGGCCAACGACTGCTCCTGGATGCAGCGGACGTGGATGAATTTGATGTTTCTGCATTGGATGGGCGGGGGTATTCGCGGGGATCTGTTGCGGCTGTGGATTTGAATCATGACGGGTTGCTGGATCTGGTCCTCGGGGGAGCTACAAGTGGGCTTAGTGAGACGACTGTATGGATTCAGGAACTGGATCCGTTGACTGGAGTGCGGAGACTGAATCATTTGCCGGAAGCCTCTTCAGGAACGCTTGTTTATGACGGAGATCTTGGAGTTCCGGGAGATTTGCCTGCCATGCAGAATGGAGCGATTGCTGTTGGTGATTTTAACCTTGATCAGCGACTGGACCTGGCCATGGTTGGACAGGGAAATCCGATTCAATTATTTGCAAATCATTGGATTCGGGACAACACAGACCCGACTTCCAGAGATCATCACATCCGCCCGAATCGTCCAGATAACATTGTTTTGGAGTACGATCCTCAAAGTGTAACAGGCAAAGTCGCGCTGCGCTGGACTTCAGGATCTGACTTTACCGAGACCTATCCCGACACGCCTGTTCGTTCTCTGACTTATAACCTTTTCTTGAGAGATGGAGGCACAGGGAAATTCCTTATTTCTCCAATGGCGCCCGTTGATCAAAACATTGGATTTCGTGGACTCAGACATATCATGCGGTCGGGAATGCGAGGTTTGACGGATCAGGATGATGAAGAATGGGTTCTGCGGAAAACTTTGAAAGATTTCCAGCCACAGCTGGGGCAGGTTCTGGAGTTTGGGGTGCAGACAGTAGATTCGGGATATTATGTGTCTGAATGGACAACAGGATCGGTTATGATCCCAGCCATAATCAGCGGAAGAGTCAGGGATCAGTCGGATCCGCCGCAGGGTTTGGTCGGTTGGCAGGTTTACTGGGATCTAAATGGCAATGGACAGTTTGATCCAGATGAGCCAGGCGCAAGAACCGGATTGGAAGGTAAGTATGAAATAGCGGTCTTTGATTCAGGGAACGCGCCAGTTCGCCAGATCAATCCTGCGGGTTGGGTGGAAGTGGAAGGTCCTGACGCAGCGATTGAGGTCATGGCTGGTGATGCGGGAGAAACGCTGGTGGTAGAGGATTTTGTAAATCGGTTTGAGTCCGGGCAAATCTACGGAAGACTATGGGAGGATCGAAATGCCAACGGAATAGTGGATCTGGATGAGGAAGGGCAGGTTTTAGACGGATGGCGTGTCTTTGTGGATCTGGATCAGGACGGACAGCTGGGCGAGGGAGAACCTGTTGCCCAAACAAATGAAGACGGCCGTTACTTCTTGGACCGGGTGGCAGCAGGGGAGCGAGTGGTTCGAGTTGATAGCAGTTCTGTATTGAATGGATGGGAGCAGACATTCCCGGATATGGCTGGAGTTTTTGAGGGAGCGCATCAGGTGGAAGTTCAACCTGATGAGACAAGTGTCATGGTGGACTTTGGGTTTCGACCCATGGGGCCAGCTCCAGAACCTGAGAGAGTCATGGAAGTTTCCTCTTACCAGATGTCTGGAGAAGGTGGAGAGTTGACCCTGTCATTTCGGATATTGAAGCCGGGGGATTATCAATTACAGCGAAGTGAGGATCTGATTCATTGGGAAACGGTTCTCACAGTGGGAGATGCTGAAACGAGAGTGGACTGGAAAGAATCGTCGGGGATCAAAGGAGGATTTTTCCGCATGATTCAGGCGCAGGCGGGTGGAGGCAATTGACTTGCAATCCCAACTGTTCAGGTTGGAATCCCTGAACAGTTGGGAGAAGGCAGTTCGCTAGAAGGAGAATTCCCAAGAGTGAACGGTTTTGGATTTAAGAAACGCGTCCAGTTTTTCCTGGGGCATATTGAAACCGGGAGCCAGAGACGTCCCATCAATAAGCGACATATTATGATGGATCGGACAGTATAAAATAACCTGACTTGGATTCGAGTCGTTAACCTTGTCTCCACTGCGATACAGGTAGGTGATGTTGTCTTGTGTCAAAGTAGTTGTTCCCAAGCTTTTTCCCTGTTTTTCAGAATCGGAAGGGCACACAAATTCCATGCTTGAAGAAACATAGCCAGAACTGATTAATTCGTTGAAGTAAGCTATGGAATTTTCGTCGAAACCTTCTTCATTCAGTTTTCTTGATGATGAGAATTTTTCGGTTTCGTGTACGTGTTGATCATTGTGATCAGCTGCAAAAAGTCTCAAACCAAGACTCAACATTTTTAGATTGTTGAAACACTGGATCGTTTCAGTTTTTGTCTTGATTTTTTGATCCTGTAATTGAATTGCCTCAGGGTCGGCAGAGGTGTTTAAATTTCCCTCCGACATCAATGTGGAACCTTTGAAAACTGCATACTTTTTGTTGTTTAAATCAATTGCGAAACTTAGGTCAATTCCATTGAAGATGATACTTATAGAGATGCCCTCAAGTTGGTAAGGCATATCCGGCAGGTCCGGGCTTCCCATTATTTTGCAATTCATCTGGTTCTCTGTTAGAAAATTTAGGAGCGCGCCTGGAAAATCTTCAGAAGGTTCCAGATAAAATGTTTTCCCGGCCAGGTCTGAGGCTTTTAAATCATCCGTATTATAGTAAGTGGACGGATTGATAATTGCCATTTGGGAAGGTAGCAGGTCTAGTTTTGTTGCCAAGGCTCCCTGGTCTGATTGTATGATGTTACCGGAAGTGATTGCTATCACCTCCTCCTCGGGTGAACTGGGCGATAATGGGAATAATTTAAAGAACTTTTTCGTTTCCTCATTAATCTCAATATAGAAGATTGAATTTGGATCAGGAAATTGCGACTGCGATTTTTTAAATAAAATGTGATTCCCGTCAAATTGAATAGTAAACTTTTCAGGTCGATTGTAAGCCTTAAAGAATAGCGCCTCTTCGGAGCTGGCGACATAGAAACCTTGATCGGATTCACTGGAACTGGTCAGTAAATAATAATTCCCAATATATGATTGGGTATCTAAAGGAGCTTTGGACCCCTGATCTCCCAGTTTCACAGATAAATCAAAAGGATCATTAGAAGATGCTGCTTCCATTGCAGCAAACGCTCTGTCCATTGCTCCATAATTGGATTCATAATCCACCTGGTCGAGATCCTCTTCAGTCAGTTTAATAGAAGGGAAATTTCTATTATCCGCCATGCCGAGAGACAAAATATCAAAGTCCTTTTCTTTGAAATTGATTGACTTAAAAACCATGGAAAGATTGGGATTCGGATCGGGCACAATGAGGTTCAGTCCGACTTCAATGTTCCTTGGTCGCTCATTCGATAGATCGAAACTGCTGACATAACAAAGCTGACCGGAGCTGTCCTTTACAAATAAACTCAACTCATCATTCAGGTATTGGACGATA
Organism: Verrucomicrobiia bacterium; assembly: GCA_030432175.1. GTDB lineage: Bacteria > Verrucomicrobiota > Verrucomicrobiia > Limisphaerales > JAUIHU01 > JAUIHU01. The sequence continues at coordinate 6,634 of JAUIHU010000066.1, forward strand.
TAAGTTAGAACTCCGGTATCATATCCGAGATTGTCCAAATTTTCCAACTGCCCCTTGATCCGGTACCCGGTGTCGCGGTTCATGACTTCGACGATGATCGAATCCACTGACCAGCTGCTGGCCCTTTCAAAGCGGATCACTTTGTTGTTGTAAGCCAGCCGAATCCCTCCGGAAATCCATTCATCATTGTTCGGGTTGGGGACGACATCAAGATCGACAAAAAACTGGAAATGACTGGTTGCTTTATGGAGCGCAAAAAATGGGGCACGAATATTGAATGCTCCATTGAAATCCTGTTCGCCAATGACAGAAGTAATTTCAACACTATTTGGGTCATCCTCAAGAATTTTGATACGGTTTTGACCTGCGTAATCTGAATTCAGCTGAGTAATGACCTCCTTTGGTACTTCGTAATTCTGTGAGTCGGAACGGTTGCAAGCGGTTACTCCGATAACCAGAGCGGTCACTGAGGTGGCGAAAATTGTATTTGCTATACTAGGCATTTTTTTAATTAAGGAAAGGGGTGGGCAGAATTTTTTTAGTAGTCTCAATCAAATGGGTATGACTACGAATCTGCTGTTCTGGAATTCAGAAAACTATCCAGATCACTTTGAGATCTTTTGATTGTTGGAGCCCTGACACTCCCGTCCGCTAAAGCAACATTGTGATGGATGGGGCAGTAAACAATGACTTGTGTAGATGGATTCGACATGGAGACCAGATCGCCACTTCGATAGAGGTAAGAAATGTTGCTCTGCTTAAGTGAAGGGTTTAGGGGAGTCAGAGTCTCTGTGGTGTCGTCCGAAGGACATTTCAGCGTTAAAGGAATCAATCCGTGGTCAATCAATTCTTGAAAATATGCCAGGGCATTATCGTCAAAACCTTCCTCATTCAGTTTTCTCTCAGATCGAAAGGGTTCTGTTTCATGAACGAACTTTTCATCATGATCAATTGAATGCTTTCTCAAATTAAAGTTAATGTCCTTTAAATTTCCAACACAAGTCATGAGTTTCATTTTCTCTTCAGCTTTTTCTTTTGCGTTACATCCTGAAAAAACACATCCCACCAAAATGGCTGATATTAGAAGAACAGAAAGTTTAATTGAGTTCATCTATTAACTTGGACCTGTTTTTTATACGGGTCAAAATGGAGATGGGGATTTTACTTCCTTTAGACGTTTGATGTCATGTGTATGACGCTTATCATTCCACAGTGTATTCCGGAGCATCTGGAAACTTTCCAGTGACTTCCCAAGTCACTTTATCAACATTTTCAAACCAATCCGGCAGATTGATCTCCATGGTGAAACCGTTCATGGAAGTCTTTTTGTAAGATAACATTTCCAGCCCTGAATCTTGAATAGGATCCAGTGTTTCAGGATATTCTCCATTCTTTTTTCGATACTGCTCCAAACGACACGCCAGAAGGGCCATCTGAACTCTGGTGTCAACGACGAGAGTTCTTTCGTAAAACCGTTCCATAGAAAAAAGTCCCAATGGCTCGCTAGAGGTAGTTAAGGATTTGGGGATGGGATACTCGAATGCGGCAGTTCCTTTTTCTGCGTTAGAGCCGTTAGTGTTTTTTAAAGTATCCAGAACTGCTTCAATTGACATTAAATTTTCATTTAATGAGGATTTCAGTTTTGAGTAGATCATCGCTCTGAGAGTTGATGGAGAAATCTGGCTCCAGAGTTCTAATTCAAAATTTGATAAATAATCCTCATCAGAATACAAGGCGTCTGCATCAGAAAGCGTGTAAATATTGGAAATCTCATTCTGGAGTTCATTCTGGGTGACTGGAGGATGATGCGCTGCATAAGTTGCAAAGGATGTCATAAAAGCCACTTCTGTTTTCATGGCATCAAACATTTTCTTTCTGACGTTCCATGCTGTTAAATGGCTTTCCAATTGAATCCACTTTTCCAGATCCCATACGTTGGTCGTCTGCGCGATATGCACCGACTCAATCATGATTTGAAACTGCGCCCAATGAACGAGTCGGGTGATTAACAGACTGGCGTCCTGTTCGTGGGCCTTTAGAATCAATAATAAAGTCTCCCAGTCCTGCCATGCTTCTTCAGGTTGATTCAGTATGAGTCGTGTGATCAGGCGGTCATTCAGGGCGACAGAAAAGCTCTTAAGATGCATTAGATGGTCCGAGCGCATCTCGTATGGAGATCGGTCCAGATCATAAAAGAAGGCAGCTTTTTCTCTGGATAAAGCTAAATCCAACTGGTCGAAGGATTCTTGATTTTTTTTATAAAATGCCTCCATGACTTTTGCCGCTGATTCCAGATCCAACTTGTTTGGCTGATATTTTACCTCGAAAATGGATAACTCTTGAGCGTTTATTGCATTTTCAATTAAACGTTTGAAAGGATGACTTCCCGAGACAACAAGAGTATGGTCTTCGGAATTGAAAATCAGATCAAATGAAGCTCTTTGAGGTTGAAAGAATTTGTACTTATCCAGTTTTTCCTGAAGTTCTGAACTGACAGCTTTCCCAGCGGTAAGGGTTTCGACAGACTGGTAAATAGGTTTCAGATACGGGTGTTTCCAGATGTTCTAATCCTCCGGAACGTCTTCTGAAGCAGGAAAAGAGTCTTTAAGATCTACCTGATATCCCTGTTCTGCCAACTGATCAATCCAGGCTAACAATTTCGATCGCTCGATTGTTTCCGAAATCTTTGGTCCAACAAAAAATAAGAGAGCTGCACTAAGGATCAAACACCCTGAAACCTTGTTGGTTTTACCTGAAACAAAAAAAAGACGCAGGAGCGCGAGCAAAGGCTGCGTGACAGGAATGATGGCAAAGACGCGATGTTGTTTTGTCCGAAATGCCTGAATGATGGAAAGAATCCAAGCGATCAAAATTAGCGTTCCAGCAAGCGCCAGGGGTAGTTTTGTTGATAGAGGAAATTCCTGAAACATAATGGATTGATGCAATTGCTTCTAACTCAGATTAAATAGAATATAAATCATCACGGCTGAATATTCCATTTATAATTGTTGAGTAGTTTTGATTGGGAGGAGTAATGTCGTGCGCCAGCCTGGGAACGCTGAGCCCCAGCTCGGCGAGTGGAGTCCGTTTTGAGATGGGCTTAAACCCACATATTCGCCATCATCTTGTCACTTCCACGCTGTTTTCGTCGAATGGTCAGCTGGCGCATCTTGAATTGAAAACTGATTGGTTTGAATCCTGCTGATTTTGTCGGCATGATCGATAGGCATGCCTGAATTTTTAACAGAAACTGAACATCGTCCCTGGCCTATGCCGGATGTGGAGTGGGTCTGGCGTTTATTCATGTGCCGGTTCCGTCCGAGGTAATCCAGGACCGATTACCTGATGGGGTGAGAGTGGATGTTTTTAATGGATCAGCCTGGTTGGGAATCGTTCCTTTTCAAATGGCAGGTGTGGGGCGTCGATATTTACCCGGGATTCCATTCATGCGTCGGTTTCCTGAGCTGAATCTGCGGACTTATGTGGTGGTGGATGACAAGCCGGGTGTCTGGTTTTTCAGTCTGGATGCTGCTTCATTACCGCTGGTTCTGGGTGGGAAGTTTGTTTATGGATTGCCATATTATTTGGCCAGAATGAGTCTGCTCTGGCAGGAAGGGATTTGCAGGTTTGAGAGTTTTCGACGCTCTTCCCCTATGGTGATGCGTTGCCAATATAAACCGACTTCCGAGGTGTTCTATGCGAAAGCCGGAACATTTGAACATTGGGCCACGGAAAGATATTGCCTTTATTCGCAAAAACGCCCAACCGCAAATGTGAAAAGGGTGCAGGTGCATCATGCGCCGTGGCCATTACAACAGGTTGAGGTTGAGATCGATGAATGCTCGATTCTCTCAGCTGCCGGATTCGATGTTTCTTTGGATAAACCGGTATGTCATTTCTCTACTGGTGTGGATGTTGTGTCTTTTCCAGTGGAATCCATCCAGTTTTAAACCTCATACGAACTATTGTTTTTCGATCCAGATAAACCCTCCAGCAGGTGGCAATGGAATCGTTCCTGCGTCGTTGACCGGTTTGGGATCAGTGACGCGATAACCGCTCCAGTCGAGCGGGGTGTACTGATATTGATCGGCGTTTTCACGCTTCCATTCCAGGACTCCCAGAGTGTTCCGAATCATCAGTGGGCTTTCTCCGGTTTTGATGATGGTTCGCGGCTGTCCGGATGTGTTTTCAGGATTGGTTTCCCAGCCGTATGGCACTTCTTCAGAGAAGACTTGAATCAGAATTTTCTCCGCTGTCGGTAGAGGGTTGTGATCCATGGAAACCATGACTACAGAGCCAAATTCAAACTCAGCCTGAAGTCGAAAATCAGGAACTTCCTGTGCCTTAGCAGCGGCAAGAAATCCTATCCAGCCTTGAGCATGTTCAGATTTAAGCGTCACCAATGATTCATCCCAATCCCAGGCCAGTTGTTGGTTTAAGGAGTGAACCTGATTTTCAGAACGCAGGATGCGGGATCCGAGGTCCAGTATTTTTGAATCAGGTTCAGTTTCTTCAGCGATGAAGTCCGCATGTGTTTTTCCTACCCAGAAAGCCAGTTCATCAATGGCGTCGGTATTTGGGATGACACCTCCGGGAGGAATGTCGTCGCCTCGGAGTTGATCGTAATTTTGTGGCGTAGGAATTGGAGCGCCTTCGAGTCTCCAAAGTGACTCCAATGACAAATCGAGATCAACAACGCGTTCCGTTTCCTGAATCCAGTTGTTCCGGTAAATCATCGCCGCTATTGGGAATTGTCCGAGAATGCCTGGTGTGCTGAGGGAGAACTTGGATGGCAACGTTTCCCAAGGGCTGGTCGCCAACGCAAACCATCCTAGCGCGTCGGTTCCCTGCAAGGAGGCATAGGCGGCTCCGAGGACTGGCATTTCGCCACGGAACCGGTTGGGAGTCGGCCAGTTGATTTCACTGATCATGCTGGGCTTGCCGGCGTATTGAGGATTCATCAACGGGTTGGAAGCCGAGCGACTGGAACCATCAGCGTTGAGCATGTTCAAGGCGGTGCGATCGTTGTAGCGTTGTCCCTTCTGCACTGACCAGGAAGAGTTCTCTCCAGTGTGAAGTCCACCGAAATAACCGTGCTGATCGAGAAAATCGCCACCCGCATTGGTCCATTGTTCAATCGGATCCAGATACTGTGCGCTACCGGTCTTCCAGTTGGATCCACAGACCATCCCCGCATATCCCAATTCGTTTTTTAGAAAGTCGCGAGTGGAGTCGTAGTAATTGCGTTGAGTTTGAGCGAGGAAGCGGACGGTGTCCTGACTCCGCAAGTCGCGGTTGTTGAACAATTC
>JAUIHU010000737.1 GCA_030432175.1 Verrucomicrobiia bacterium
GTTCCCGGACCGTCAATCAGAATTCTTCATGAGAACAATGATGGTGTTGGAGTGATCAGCATGTTGGATCCACGGGGTGTGGACCTGGACAGGTTTTATGTTCTGGAAGAAAATTCAGGCGATCAGACCTGGGCGGCCCAATCCATTGAACTGGATCGGAAAGTCCTGGGGGCAAGTGATCTGATACTGGGTGATTTGAACAATGATGGGGAGCTGGAATTGGGAGTCGCTTCACCCTGGGCAGCGGTTCATTATTTTCAACTACAGAAGTCTTTGGATAAAGATCAGTGGATTGGGAGAGCGATCCATGACTGGTCATCCGAGTCCGGGTGGTGGAATGCTTTAACGTGGATTCCGTCCAATGCGGATTTGGAAAACGGAGTGGTGTTTCAGTGGAACTGGGGAGGGAATCTTGACTGGGATTATATGCAGCCTACATCGATTTTGAGGTTGGAAGGAAGCGCTGCTGGCGGACGTTCTCCGCTGGCGCTGACTGGCTACCTGACATCAACGGAGCAACGAAGCACATTTCTTTGGAGTCCCTACCAGTCGGCACAACCTGTAGTCCCCACCATGGCACGTTTGTTTTCGTCAGTACGCGATTTCGCAACCCGATCCATGGAATCTGTTGGCTCAATATTGAAATCAGGTGGCGTGAATTGGGTCAGGATCTTGCGCAGCGACACAGGGAGTCATTCAGGGTTAGTGGCGACTCAACCGAAACAACCCATCCACCTGCCAGTGGAGCTGAACTGGGGTCCAATCTTTGACGCTCAATCCTGGACAAGTTCAGAAGGCGCCGGGGCTCCGTTGACGCTGTTTCTGGCTTCAGGCCATGAGATGGGTTGGATGGATCCCGCCCGGCAGGACGCTTTGCGTGGAGTGACGGTTCTTTACCAGGATTTGGAATCCAAGGAATGGTTGTGGAAGGAACTTCTATCGGACTTTGAGGATCCGCTAAAGCCGACGCGAACTTTGATTCCCGTTGATTTTAATCGTGATGGAACACCGGACTTGCTGCGTGTCGGACAGGATGGATCTTTGGATTGGGCAGTTGGGGAAGGTGGATGAATTTCGGAATTTATTAACCACGGAAAGCTCGGAATTCACGGAAAAGGGTCGAAGAGTGGTTCCATTATTTTTATGGAACCACCGAAGGCTCGAAAAGCATGAAAGCTGATTAACTTGCCTGGGATTTTATTTGTTTCTCAGGAATGGAATGCTGCCGGTGGCTTTAGATCCGTCCGGTTTTTCGATTTCCACCCACCAGGTGGCGTTGTCCGGGAGTGGGTCGGGCGCGACTGCGTGAATGTCATAGTCGTCGTGGGAGGGCGCATACTCTCCTTTGCCAACTGCTGACAGAGTGCGGTCTTCGGTTCCGATCCAGACTCGCACGGTGGTTTCTCCCTGATCATTGTAAGGCAGTTTGATGACGAGGTGTCCTTCCTTGCCGGGTTCTACTGCGCCGTGTCCCTGGGCAGCCTCAACTTCAATGCCTCCAATATCAAAAGTTCCCAGGGCAAATTCATCATGCGTGTGGTCTGCTTCGGAAATGTTTTCGGCGGATTCAGTTCCTTTTTCAGAATCGCTTCCGTTGGTTTCGGTTTGGGGTGGGTTGCCACAGCCGATCATCAATGCAGCGACGGTTAGTGAGGTGAATAAAAGGTGATAGATGGGTTTCATATTTTTATTTGGTTGGTTGTTAACTGATACGTTTTTGGTTTTGGTTGAGATCACCTTCCGCAATCGGTTTATGGTGGATGACCATGTAGCCGGCAGGGATGATGAATAAATTCAGGATAGTGGAGGTAAGGAGTCCTCCCAGAATCACAACGGATAGCGGCGCCAGGATTTCGTTTCCGGGACGGTCGCCTTTCAGGACAATCGGTATCACCGCCAATGCGGCGGTGAGCGCGGTCATCAGGATCGGAACCAGCCGCTCCATGGATCCAACCACAATCGCTTCATGTAACGATTTGCCTTCCAACTCCATGAGACGTTGGTAATGGTTGACCAACAGGATCCCGTTTCTGATGGCGATCCCGAAGAGAGTGATAAACCCGACAAGACTCGCGATCGAGATGACCGGGGCTGTGTAGGATCCGCCGAGGTGAAACAGCGCCAGTGTATTGGTCAATGGATTCGGAGATTCTGAAATGTAAATGGCCAGGATGCCACCGATCAGCGCCAGTGGCAGGTTGACCATGACCAGCGCCGCGA
>JAUIHU010000067.1 GCA_030432175.1 Verrucomicrobiia bacterium
TTTCTGGGAGTGCGTCCGGATATTATCGATGATCAGATTGATGTGGTGACTCGTGGGATGTTGGGACTGACTGTCAGTTGCGCACGGTGCCATGATCATAAGTATGATCCGATCCCGACGGCTGATTATTATTCGCTGTATGGAGTTTTTGACAACAGTGTGGAATCGCTGATTCCTTTAGCCTCCAATCCCAAGGGATTATTGGAATCCCATCATGAGCGTGCGTTGAAGTTGAATGAACGATTGGCAGCGGAAAAATTAACTGCTGGTAAACGCGCTCGGAGTCGATTGACCGATTACCTTTTAGCTCAGCTGGAACTGGAACAGTATCCACCAGCGGGGTTTGATCAGATTTTTCAGAAGGAAGATATCCTGCCTGCGTTTGTTCATGCCTGGAGGGATCGATTGCGGGATGCAGGTGAGGATAAAGATCCTGTCTTCGCGCGATGGCATGCTTACAGTAAACAACTCCCGAATTCTGACTTTTCTAAGAACGCGTTGGAAGTGGACTTGTTATTTCAATCGGGATCCCAAAGCAATCAATGGATTGAGTTGGCATTCATGACGCCACCTTTGTCTTTTGAAGAAGTCATTCGTCGTTATGGAGCAATATTTGATTGGGTGGTTGAAGTGACCGATCAAAGAAAAGAGGCGCTTTCCGGATCGGTAGAATTCAAAGATCCGGATCTGGAAGCTCTGAGACAATTACTGTTTGATCCTGGATCGCCTTGCGTGGTTCCTCAAGGTGGAATCGTTCACACGGAGTTCTGGTTTGATACCGACACGATCAATGCGTTGTGGGGGATGCAAAAGGAATTGGATCAATCCATACTCAACTCGCCTGAGCCGGTGCGTGTGGCATTGGGTTTGGAAGATCGAACTTTTACGGAAGACCCGAGAGTCTTTCTCCGAGGGGATCCGATGAATCAGGGAGTCAAAGTTCCAAGGCATTTTCTGAGCGCTTTGAAGGGTTCAATCAAAGGGCCTTTTGAAAATGGCAGTGGACGTCTCGAACTGGCTGAGGCCATCGCATCCCCGGACAACCCGTTGACGTCGCGAGTGATAGTGAACCGATTGTGGGGATTTCTGATGGGGCAGGGATTGGTTCCCACCCCCAGTGATTTTGGAACACGAGCCGATCCACCAAGTCATCCGGAACTGCTCGATTGGCTGGCCAATGATTTCATGGAACGTGGATGGAGTCTGAAATCAGCGATTCGACAAATCGTCCTCTCAGAAACATTTCAGCAGTCGTCTAAGAGTCCGGGAGATCCTTATCTCATGGAAAAAGCCATGCAGCTGGATCCGGAGAATCGCTGGCTTTGGAAAATGAATGCGAGGCGACTGACATTTGAAGAAATCCGCGACAGCCTTTTTCTGCTGACCTCAAATTTAGATCGCCAGACGGGTGGACGTCCGGTCGAAATCTTCAGAGCGCCGTTCAATCCGCGTCGGGCAATTTACGGCAAAGTGGACCGACAATTTGTTTCCAGTGAACTTCGGGTATTCGATTTTGCCAACCCGGACCTGCACATTGCGCAACGAAGTGAAACGACGGTGCCGCAGCAGGCGTTGTTTTTTATCAATCATCCACTGGCGTTGGATCGTTCCCGAGCTTTGGTGGAGGTTAGCAGGGGGGCGAACTTGACGGAAAGAGATCGCGTTTGGGAAATGTTTCGTCGAGCCTTGCAGCGTGAACCCAGCGAGACAGAATTAAAAGAGTCATTGGAATGGGTGAATTCAATGCAAGCTGATTTGCCTCCCCCCATGCCAGAGACTTCTCAGGACTGGACTTATGGAACCGGGAACCTGGATGAATCCAAGGGTCAGACTTTAAACTTTATACCACTCCCGCACTTTACCGGTAAAGCCTGGCAGGGAGGATCCAACTGGCCGGATAAAACCTGGGGTTGGGCGCAGATGACGGCGGACGGAGGGCATCCAGGGAATACTCGGGAACATGCAGTGGTGCGACGCTGGACTGCGCCTGAAGGCATGGTAGTACAAATTCATTCAAAACTCTCTCATCAGTCTCAGCCAGGAGACGGGATCCGCGCGTTTGTGGTCCACTCTTCAAAAGGCATCCTGGATTCAATAAAAATTCACGTGGATGAAGCGGATTTGAATCAGAGTTCCATTCACATGCGCGAAGGAGAAACCCTGGATTTTCTGGTGGATATTGGGGACGTATTGAACAGTGACGAATTTATATGGAAAATTCAAATAGATGAAGTGGATGTGGAAGAAAGCGCAGCAGCAAAGCATTGGGACTCGGTTCGAGATTTTCCAAAGAACCGTTTAGAGCCATTGACGCCCTGGGAACAGCTGGCGCAAGCGCTCCTTTGTTCCAATGAATTTCTTTTCATTGATTGAGTACCGATTTCATCCACAATATTTTAAAACCACGGCAACAGCACAACGTCATGAGCAAAAGTCAGTCATTTGAATCCAGAGGATATGGGCGGCGGGATTTTCTCACCCGGGCAGCGCTTGGGTTGGGCGCCCTGGGACTGAACCATGCGCTGGGTCAGGATGGACGCCTTCAGAAAGAAAGTCCACTGGCGCCAAAGACAAGTCACTTTCCTGGTCGCGCCAAGAGAGTCATTCACTTTTTTTTGAACGGTGGACCTTCCCATGTAGACACCTTTGATCCCAAGCCAGAGCTGCAAAGGCATGCTGGACAGACATTGGCTCGCACACTCACCACTGAACGCAAAACCGGGGCCGCCTTTCCGTCCCCGTTCGAATTCAAGCGTTACGGCCAATCCGGAATTGAAGTCAGTGAGTTGTTTTCAAAAACTGCGCAGCACATCGACGACATTGCCGTGATTCGATCCATGTATGCGCAGGTCCCCAACCATGAACCTTCATTGATGCTAATGAACTGCGGGAACTCCATCCAGGCGAGGCCCAGTGTCGGGGCGTGGACTCTTTACGGATTGGGAACGGAGAACCAGAACCTGCCTGGATTTATTGCAATGTGTCCTGGAGGCATGCCAATTAAAGATCATGAAAACTGGCAAGCTGGATTTTTACCCGGAGCCTATCAGGGGACTTACATCGACACTCAGAAGCGGGAGGTGGGTGAGCTGATCGAAAACATTGCCCATCCACAGATCAGTACCGAAGACCAGCGTCGACAACTGGATCTGGTTGCCCGGTGGAATGCCCGACATCAGGCCAATCGACTGGATGATCGCCTGGAAGCCCGGATCCATTCCTATGAACTGGCTTTTCGGATGCAACATGCAGCCAGTGATGCTTTTGATATTTCACGGGAGCCTGAATACATCCAGGAAATGTATGGACGTCATACGCACGGACGGCAAACCTTGATTGCGCGGCGACTGGTAGAACGAGGAGTCCGATATGTGCAGTTGTGGCACGGAGCCGGACAACCCTGGGACAACCATGGTGATATTGAAAATGCACACCGCCGACTTTCCAATGATATTGATGGTCCGATCGCCGCGCTGATTTCCGATCTGAAACAGCGGGGGATGTTCGAAGACACCTTGATCTTGTGGGGAGGCGAATTTGGGAGAACCCCAACCGTGGAACTCAGCGCTGCTGGCAAACCCCAAATGGGCAGAGACCACAACCATTACGGATTCAGCGTATGGATGGCTGGCGGAGGCGTTCGGGGTGGAACCGTTTATGGCGCCACAGATGAGTTCGGATTTCAAGCGGAGCAAAATCCGGTCAGCGTCCATGATCTTCACGCTACGATGTTACACCTGCTCGGGTTTGACCATGAACAATTGACCTATCGATATGCGGGACGGGATTTCCGTTTGACGGATGTGCATGGAAAAGTGATCCGGGAGATTTTGGCTTGAGACAACACCATCAGACTTTCCTGATTTATAAGAATTACCGAACCCAGCTATTGGATAAGGAATAAGGGGGCGCATTGCAATCATCTGGCGCTTTTGGGCAGAGTCGCGCAATTGATCAGTGGGCGTTCCCATTTGTGTGGCTCAGTGAATGGAGAGGGGACATTCCTGTCGCCTTCCAACCCAATGCTGGTTCACAGCATCTAATATTCTTCAAGAATGTCAGAGCTCTCCAGTCGATTCAGATTTTTCCCAAGTTAGCATTCCGAGATTTAATGCTTTGGTTTTTAAAGTAACATCCATCTGAGAGAATAAGTGAGGCTGAAGACAGCCTTTGAGGTGGAAGGCGACAAGAATGTCCCCTCTCCTTTACTTGAGATTTCTGTCCAGGGCCATTTTCTCTTTGTGAATCAGATTCTTGAAATGCGCCCGGAATAAGGCACTAGAGAAGAATCCATTTGCCCGCTGAAGCTCAAAGCGATTTACTGAGTCTCATGCGTGACAAATCAAGAACCGGACCTGAGTTCTGGTCTGCCATTCTGGCATGCCTGATGACTTTAGGTATTTCCGGTAGTTCCAATGCCCAAAGTCCAGAGACTGAGTCACCCCAGCTTTCTAATAGTCTGCCCGATGGAGTGACATTGACCCCATTGACCAGGACTGTTAATGATCCGGAAATCACGGAAGGTTTTCTCTGGCGGGATGCAGCTGAGACCGGAGTGGATTTTGCCAATCATCTTGGAGAAATCCCTGGAGCGGCCAACCGGACACTCTGGAATGGCTCTGGAGTTGCGGTGGGTGATGTGAACGGAGACGGCAAGCCGGACCTGTTCTTCTGTGGATTGGAATCCCCAAACCAATTGTATCTTAACCTTGGAGATTGGAAATTCAAAGAAGTTACCAGTGAATCCGGGCTGGTCTTTCCTGAAGGGCTGTACCGAGGAGCTGTGTTTGCAGATCTGGATGGGGATGTAGACTTGGATCTTATCGTCACTGGCGTTTCCAAAGGAGCTCGAGTTTATCTCAATGACGGGCAAGGCCGCTTCACCGATTTCTCAGATCAGGCTGGCATGGCCGGACCGTTTGGTTCCATGACCGTGGCGCTGGCGGATGTGGATCGGGATGGGGACCTGGATGTTTATCTGACGAACAATCGGTCCAATGACATTCGCGACGAAGGTTCCATTCCTTTAACCATGCGCAACGGGCAGGTGACAGTTCCTCCAAGATTGCAAAACCGTTTGATCTTCAAGGATGGCAAAATCCAGGAATATGGTGAACCTGACTTGTTGTTCCTGAATGATGGAGAAGCGAAATTCAAACCGATGGCCTGGCATACTGGAGATTTTCTGGATTCCAAAGGCCAGGCGCTGTCTCGACCTCCACTGGATTGGGGATTGAGCGCGGCATTTCAGGATATCAACCAGGATGGATGGCCGGATATCTACGTCTGCAACGACTACTGGACCCCGGACCGTGTCTGGTTGAATCTTGGAAACGGCAAGTTTCAGGAAGCCGGTCCGACGCAGTTCCGACATCAACCCGCCAGTTCCATGGGAGTTGATTTTTCTGACATCGATCGGGATGGGCTGATCGACATATTTGCTGTGGACATGTTGAGTCGGGATCCGCGGTTGCGCATCCGACAAATGCCCGCTCAGGATCATGAAGATTGGAACTCAGGAAAGTGGGAAGACGTTCAGCAATATGGACGGAACATGCTGTATTGGAATCGTGCAGATGGAACCTTTTCTGAAATAGCCAACTTTGCCGGATTGGCAGCGTCAGACTGGTCCTGGACACCAATGTTCATGGACGTAGATCTGGATGGCTATGAAGATTTGCTGATCAGCGCCGGTCACTTCAAGAATGTTCAGGATCGTGACGCCGCAAAGCAAGTGATGAGGAACCAGGTACAATTTCCGAAAAGCGCCAGTCCGTTAGAGAAGAAACAATTATTTGCCAAGTCCATGCTGGAAAACAACCGGCTTTATCCGGAACTGAATCTGCCGATTGTCGCGTATAGAAATCAGCGGAATCTGACCTTCAAGGAAACTACAAAGGATTGGGGTCTGTCTGAATTTATTGGGGTAAATCACGGAATGGCGCGCGGGGATCTGGATGGGGATGGAGATCTGGATCTGGTCGTCAATCGGTTGGGGAAACCGGCCGGACTCATTGAGAACCTGGCCATTTCACCTCGTCTGGCTGTGAGGTTGAAAGGTCCTGAAGGAAATACAGCAGCAGTCGGGGCTCGATTAGAACTCACCCGGGGTATCAGCAAACTACAATCAGAAGAAATCGAACTGGGCGGACGTTATTTGTCTGGATCAGAAACTTTGGTGGTATTTGCCACAGGTGGAACTTCAAATCCCACAGACTTGAAGGTGATCTGGCCTGACGGGCGAATTGCAAACTATCCGGGTCTGACAGCTGGATCACTTTACCAGATAGATTACAATCTAACCGAATTTCCATCTGAAAACGAACCCGATTCAAATAATGGAGGAGATAAATCCCAACCCTGGCTAAAACTGGTAAAACTTGAGGCTCCAGAGGTGGGGCGGGAGCAGGATTTTAATGATTTTCAGCGACAGCCAACCATTCCATGGAAACTCAGTGATCGTGGACCGCAATTAGCCTGGTTCGATTCGGATCGCAACGGAGATGAAGAACTTTGGATTGGAGCAGGGCGTGGGGCTCCTCTGGCCGCGTATGAGCCCCGTATTAAAGATGATGGAGAGCTTGAATGGAAATCATTGCCACAACCCGGAGCGCATCCCGCTTTTTTCCAGAATGATATTGCTGCATTTGTCAGAGGGGGAGCCTGGAAAGGTGGAGAGGGCGTTCATTCAGATTTGCTTGCCGGACTTCGGAAGTATGAATCCCCATCCGCTCCATCTGGCAGTCTTGTGGCCATAGGAGATCCTGATTCTGATGGATCAAACCCTGGAGGGGCATTGGCGACGGAGATGGATTTACCCAATCGAGAGAATGGTCAACCGGTGGGAAGCCTTGCGGTTGCGGATTATGACGCCGACGGTGATTTGGATCTTTGGGTGGGTGGCGGAGACATCGCGGGGAGTTTTCCTTTAACAAGTCCACATGCTTTGTATCGCCGTACAGAAAACGGTTGGGAACTGGATCAGGAAAATACTGAAACAGTTCAGGGCGCCACAGGTATTACCAAAGCGATCTGGAGTGATTTGACGGGAGATGGTTATCCGGAACTTATTCTGGTTCCCCATATTGGCGTCGTTCGCATTTTTCAAAACCAGGAAGGAAAGTTGGGAGAGGCGACTGAGTCCTGGGGCCTGGGAGGTTTTTATGGAGCCTGGACCGCTTTGACTGCGGGCGACTGGAATGGGGATGGGCGAATGGACCTGGCGTTGGGGACGTTCGGAACCAATCAGCCGTGGAAAACGCCGAATGATAAGCAGGTTCGCTGGTATTATCGTGTCAACGGAGAGCGAGTGGACTGGATTGAAACCTTGAATGATCCAGAGGATGGATCACTGGTATATGCCCGGGAATTTGAATCCATTGCGCAGGTTGCTCCGGTGATTTATCGAAAATACAAAAGTTATCTGGATTTTTCTGAAGCGAAAGTTGGCGAAGATATTACGTCCATCTGGCCGGACGCTGTAGAAGTACGTATCAATCATTTCGAATCCGGAGTTTTCTGGAATACTGGATCAAAAATGGTTTGGGAGTCGTTTCCGGTTGAAGCCCAATTAGCTCCCGTCTGGGACATTGCTGCCGTGGATTTGGACATGGACGGACAGCTTGAGGCGGTTTTGACGCAGAACAGCAGTGGATTACGTCCTGAATTCGGGCGGATGGATGCAGGGAGAGGATTGGTTGTCCACAGGAATAGCACAGGAAAGTACTGGGAGTCCATTTCAATTGAAGAAAGTGGATTGATCCTTCCAGAAGAGGCCAGAAGCATTGCAGTTGGAGATTGGAATCGCGATTTGAGGCCGGATTTGGCGATCAGTGTTAGAGGTGGCAGTCCGAGATTGTTTCAAAATGAAACACAAAACCCGGGTTTGGAAGTGGTCTTACATGGCGCTGAAAATAATCCGAATGGGATTGGAGCATTGATTCGTTTGCGCAGCCAGACTGGGATGGGGCCTGCTTATGAAGTGCGATCGGGGAATGGCAGTGGTTCGATGGATTCTGAGAGAATCTTTTTGAGCTCTCCGGAAACGCCTCAATTTATCTGGGTGCGCTGGCCAGGGGGAAGAGTCAGTTTGACCCGGTTTGAACTAAGAGACGATTCCAGATATGAGATCCACATTCCTGCTAATACAAATCCCTGAACATAAGTATGGATGTCAGATCAGCGCCCAAAATGTCTCAGTTTCTGACTTGACGAAACTCACATTTTTTCTTAATCAAAGCCCGTACCCATCAACTGTTTAAAGACTAGTCCATAATAATATGCTGAACAAAAAATCTTGGCTTACCGCTGGTATGCTAACGTTTTGGGCAACGACAGGATTGGTGTTTGGGCAAAGCGATGTTACCCAACCGGGGGACGCAGTCATCGCAAGCTCAGACAACAGCCCAGGCTCAGAAGGTGTAGCAAACGCCATTGATAACCAGCCCACGAAGTATCTGAACTTCGATATCACCAACACCGGATTGACCGTGACTCCCTCAGTGGGAGCTACACTGGTGACCGGATTGAACCTGACATCCGCTAACGACGCTCCGGAGCGAGATCCAGCCACCTACTTGCTGGAAGGATCTAACGATGGTGTGAATTTCATGGAGATCTCTTCCGGAGATGTTCCGGCATTCAGTGACCGATTCGTTACTGTCAATGTTTCCTTCGACAACACGTTGGGATTCACAACTTACCGTTTGACCTTCCCTACCGTTGCTGATGAAGGCGCAGCGAACAGTATGCAAATCTCAGAAATTGAGTTTCTGGGAGAAGCTTTGTCACCGGACGTGATTCAACCCGGAGATACAATCGTTGCCTCTTCAGACAATAGCCCTGGTTCAGAAGGTGTCGCAAACGCTGTGGACAACCAGCCGACAAAGTATCTGAACTTTGACATCGTTAATACTGGCTTCACAGTGACTCCATCTGTTGGAGCTACCATCGTCACAGGTATCAGCCTGGAGTCAGCTAATGACGCTCCTGAGCGAGATCCAGCCAGCTTCACCGTGGAAGGTAGTAACGATGACGGAGCAACATTTGAACTGATTGCCTCCGGTGACGTTCCAGCATTTCCTGATCGTTTCACCAAGGTTATCATTCCATTCGCGAACACCCAGCCGTATGAAACCTATCGGGTTATCTTCCCGACAGTCGCCGATGAAGCTGCAGCCAACAGTATGCAAATTTCTGAAGTTGAACTGCTCGGAACTGTCGCTCCTCAAGATGTGACTCAACCTGGTGATGAGCTGATTGCAACATCCGACAACAGTCCTGGATCTGAAGGGGTGGCTAACGCGATTGATAACCAACCCACAAAGTATCTGAACTTCGATATTGTGAATACCGGATTCACCGTAACTCCTTCTGTGGGTGAAACACTGGTGACTGGAATCAGTCTGACTTCAGCTAATGACGCGCCTGAGCGTGATCCTGCCAGTTACACAATTGAAGGAAGTAATGATGGCGGCGCTACATTCGAGTTAGTTGCATCTGGAGATGTCGCTCCTTTTGCTGATAGGTTTGTAACTCAGACATTTTTCTTTGAAAACGCAAGCACCTACACAACTTACCGGGTTATTTTCCCAACAGTCGCTGATGAAGCTGCTGCTAACAGCATGCAGATTTCTGAAGTAGAACTGTTAGGTTTCGCAGCTGGTGACAACCTGCCTCGTTTCCGCACACAACCAGTGGATACCCCGGTTCTCGTGGGTTCTTCAGCTACATTCTATGTTGAAGTGGACGGACCTTGGTCCATTCAGTGGTACAAGAATGGCGAAGCCATTGCTGGAGCGACTCAGTTAAGCTACACCACTGACCCTGTGACGGTTGACAATGCAGGCGATATTTATTCTGCTACAGCAGCCAATGGGCAATTGGTTTCATCCAGTGAGGACGCAGCAATTGTGATCTTCGAACCTGCCGAGCAAACATCCATCGCTGTCAGCTTTGAAGGTGGTGGAGCAAATGGCGCTCCAACAGCTGTTGCAGCAGATGATATTGCTGGAGCATGGCCGCAGGCATACTGGAACTCCTACGCGGGAGCTACTGGCTTTTTCCCTGGTGTTGACGCGGACGGAAATAACGTTCCTGTTCTTGATAGTAATGGCAGCGAGAGTGACATCACTTTTGATTTCACTGCTTCTGGAACCTGGGGTTCTGGAACAGGAACTGTCAATGCAGACCGCCGTATGCTGAATGGTCTGGTTGAAGGTGAAGGTTCTTTCACATTCGGAAATGTTCCTCCTGGAAGCCACGACATCCTGATTTACAGTGTCGCTCGTCCATTGGAATTCCCAAACATTGATCTGGCGATTGATGATGGATTTGGAACTCCTCTGGATGAAGTTTTCATGCGTCAATTGAACGCTGATGAATACAACCCAGCGCCTGGATTCTTCCGTGTGACAGGTGGATCTGCAACATCCAGAACCATTGGTAACTTCGTGCGTTTTACCAATGTTTCACCAGACAGCATTGGAAGTATTACGGTGACATTCAGCGGAGCTGGTGGCGGCAGCGCCACTGTCAATGGTATTCAGTTAGTTTTGAATGCTCCTGATCTAGGTGACCCACCTGCAATTACCGCTCAACCAGCCAGTGTTACTACTGGCATTGGTCAGGATGTAACATTGAGTGTTGAGGCTTCTGGAACAGAGCCATTGAACTATCAATGGCGATTCAACGGAGCCAATCTGGTGAACGGATCAGGAATTTCAGGAGTTCAGGAGAGTACGCTTTCCATCTCTGGTATCTCAGTTGAGGAAGCAGGCCGTTACACTGTGGCTGTTTCTAACGCTGCAGGAACTGTGATCAGTAAGCCTGCTGTTCTGACCATAACTGATGGTACTATTGGCGATGGAATGATCGGCCACTGGAGATTCGATGAAACATCCGGCACGACTGGATCCAATGATGCTGATGGAGCTGACGATGTCAGCTTTGGCGGATCAGTTGCTTGGGTTGACGGTCAAGTTGGCGGAGCGGTCAACTTTACCGGAGATGTTTTTGGTATTGTAGATACTTACGACCGCCCAACTGATGGTTTGGCCATATCAATGTGGCTGAAGTTCGATCCAGGCGCATTTAATGTTCACGCCCCACGTTTGGTAGGTAACTTCGTTGAAGGACAACCATTCCAGTTTCAGTTCGGATACGTCTGGCCCGACATTCTTCCATATCTGGAAGGTCGTCTGCAGGTTGGACCTAACCAACCGAACGTAATCGGTTCTGAAGTTACCCCACCAATTGATGATTCCTGGAAACACGTTGTGTTTACTGCAAACGGCGCTCAGATGAGCGTTTACGAAAATGGTCAACTGATCGCTTCAGGTGACTATCTTGGAAACCTCTCTGCTGGTGGTGAAACACCTTTGGTTCTGGGAGCGTTGTTAACAGAAGAGTTGACACCAGTCCTTCCTCCAGGTTTGCCTGATTTCTACACAGGCTTGATGGACGATCTTGGATTCTGGGGACGCAGCTTGAGCGCTTTGGAAATCGAAGCCATTTATGAAGCTGGTTTGGCTGGAGAAGATCTGTCTTCTGTTGGGCCATTCTTCGAAGAAGTGGTTGAGCCAGACGCAATTCCTGTTGCTGTTGCTCTGGACAACGGAGACATTTCTCTGACTTGGGATAACGATCAATTCCGTCTGCAAAGCACAGACACCATTGACGGCGAATGGACCGATGTATCTGACGCATCCGGTAATTCCTACACCACCTCCCCTGATGGAGCTGGTAAGTACTACCGCCTGATCTGGACCCAAGACTGATCAATAGATTGACAAGAACTGCTTCAAAGGCAGCTCATCT
>JAUIHU010000738.1 GCA_030432175.1 Verrucomicrobiia bacterium
ATGAATCTCACCCTCAACAGGACATGCTATTCTCGTCCTGTCTGTAATTACCCGAGCGAATCAATGTTCATCGCTTGGATTATTCATCGCAAAATACTCATTCGCATTATGATAACAAATGTTCTCCACCATCGGCCCCAACATTTCCATGTCATTCGGGATTTCCCCATTCTCTACCCAGTTCCCGATCAGATTGCAGAGGATCCGTCGGAAGTATTCATGCCGCGAGAACGAAAGAAAACTGCGGGAGTCGGTGAGCATACCCACAAACCGGCTAAGTAACCCGTTATTGGCCAGAGAAATCATCTGACGCTCCATGCCATCCTTCTGATCGTTAAACCACCAACCGCTGCCAAACTGCATTTTCCCAGGTTTGGATCCGTCCTGAAAGTTACCAATCATCGAAGCAAACACGTCGTTATCTCGTCCGTTTAAATTGTAAAGAATCGTCGGAGCCAGTTCGTCGGTCTGATCCAGTGTGTCCAGGAACCGGGACATGGGAGCAGC
The DNA here is from genome assembly GCA_030432175.1 of Verrucomicrobiia bacterium. Classification (GTDB taxonomy): domain Bacteria; phylum Verrucomicrobiota; class Verrucomicrobiia; order Limisphaerales; family JAUIHU01; genus JAUIHU01. The sequence continues at coordinate 508 of JAUIHU010000738.1, forward strand.
CAGCGGCAGGTCATTGATGGAATCACAACCAATGTCACGTCCGAGGGATTTAAAAAGACGAGTGTTGTTGTTTCTCAATGCGCCAATGTGAAACTGCTGTGCCCAACCGCGTTTGTTATACATCCGACAGAGTTCCAAAAGGATCGCTCCCTGAAACTGATCCAGCTCGTCCGGCTTGGGAACCTGACCGTTACGCGCTTCTTGAAAAACGTTCATCAAGACTTCGGTGGATTGTGGCGCCGAGTGGAACCTTTCCAATCCGTGATCACTCAGACGACATCCAGTTTCATGAAAGAAATCCATTCGCTTCTCCAACGCGGCCAGCAGATCGGAACTGGAATGGATTTCCAAACCAGACACTTCACTCAGTTTGTCCAGATAAGCATTCCAGGATTCCGGATCGCCGGCAGCAATGGCCTTGTCCGGGCGCCAGGTCGGATAAACGCCTACTTCAAATTTCTCATCATGCAGACTCTTGTGGTGTTCTAATGAATCTATCGGATCATCCGTCGAACAAACCACTCGAACATCCGCCCGACGCAACAAAGCGCGAGCCGAAAACTCCCGATCTTGCAGTTTTTCATTACAAGCGTCGTAAATTGCGCGGGCGTTGTCGGGATTTAAAATCACTCCTCCGATACCGAACGGATCTTTCAATTCCAGGTGCGTCCAATGAAAGAGCGGATTCCCTAAAGTGTGTGGAACCGTTTCTGCCCATTTCTCAAACTTCTCATAATCAGAGGCGTCGCCTGTGCAGTATTTTTCCGGAACACCGTTCGAGCGCATGCCTCTCCACTTGTAATGATCTCCCGCCAGCCAGATCTGGGTCATGTTTTCATAACGCCGATCTTCAGCAATTTCATTCGCGGGTAGGTGGGAATGAAAATCATAGATCGGGCAGGACTTGGCGTGCTCGTGGAACAAGGTCCGCGCTGTTGGGGTGGTCAGCAAAAAGTCGTCGTTCAGGAATTCAGCCATGAGATTTGTTGTTACAATAATGAGTTTCTATCTAATTGAATGGATGAGATGAATTACGAATCAAAATCATCACCAGATCAAGCGGGAACGGCCAACCTGATTGAACCAGACTTCTTTTGGCTGCAATCCATTGGCTTTCGGTTCCCATCGATATTCACTTTCATAACCACCCGGCCAACGCGCCTGGATTCGGTCCGGTTCTCCCAATGGTTCCGGTAGCGTCATGACCAGTGTGGAGCTTTGCTGAGATAGATATCCTCCGCCAGCTTTGACTTCCATCATAGGCCCCCAACCATTCGCGTTCCCCAAACGAACTGATGCTCCAAGCGCCAGGGGATTTTCGGTTGCTCCTAAAAGTCGGACTCGTATTCCGGATTGGCCAGTCTGATTCTCAAAAAGCGCTACTGGACCTGAATTCTGCGTAATAGCAAGATCGACTCGACCATCTCGATTGAAATCAGCTGCTGCCAATGCTCGTTGCGAGCCCCTTAATGAAATACCAATTTCAATACCGCTCAACGGTGAGAGATTTCCAGTCCCGTCCCCTTTCAAAATCAACCCTGAACCAGCATCTTGTCGGCCATATTCTATCTGGAATTGAAAGTCATTCTGCGCCAGCGCCACATCCATGTATCCATCCCCGTTCCAATCCTGAACACTGACTCCAAAGGAAGGAGCGAGTTGTGCTTCCAATGGCAATGGCTCCATCG
>JAUIHU010000068.1 GCA_030432175.1 Verrucomicrobiia bacterium
GACTCCGCATTCTCGACGTTTTCCTGAGCGTCCTCAGAAGCAATTATCGACTCAGTGGCGTTTTCGATTTCATCTTGAGCTACCACTAAAGCCGATGCTGATGCAGTATCAACTGTTTCTTCAGCGACTCCAGAGTCTTCTGCTGTTGTTGACGACAAAGCTTCTTCGGTTGTTGACTCAGCAACAGACATTGCTTCCGAATCGGATGCATCCATTTCAACTTCCTCAACCGTATCAGCGATTGCCTCGGTAGTATCCTCAATTGTTTCAACCATTTCGGAGCTGGTTTCCTCAATGATTTCCTCAACTTCTTCCGGCTCAGGAATTTCAGGAGAATCAGGTGAATCCTGGACTTCGCCTTGAGCGTTGATGTTGTTCTGGTTATTACTGGAATCAGGAGATGACTGTTCAGCTACGGAATTTTCATCGACATTTTCAGGGTCCGATTGAGTTGCGACTTCACCAGACTGGCTTGGGTCAGAATCACCTTTGCCATTTTCTGGTTGCGACGACGGAGTCAGGTAATAGTATGCGCCTGCTCCAACTGCCAAAATGGCCACTAGAATGAGTATTTTTTTCATAACGAATCGAATAAGTAATCCTAACTGTTCAGGCTAGAAAGACAAGTAACCGCTTAGAAATTGGAGTCTGAATTCAGGATTCTCAATTGCTGCAATTTAATAAATTCAAGCAGTCTCAATGCCGAATCTCCTATTCGGTGTGATTAAATTGTGATTAAAGTTGGGCGACGTTCCGGAAACGCTAAGTCCCAGTTCGGCGATCAGAGCCAGAATTTGATTCAGGCCGACCTGCAAAAAAGCCACCTTTCATTACCTTAATGGCCCCCACTCATAAAATTGGAAGATTTAGAGGGTTGAGAGATTCAAAAAAATTGGGAAAGTTCCAGATGAACTCAACTCGGAAGGTGAGCCAATTCGTTAACATAAACTTCAGATCCATCAGCGTAAAACTGATCCAGGTTTGACTTGCGAAAGGGGCAAAACTACTTTGAACAAGTAACGATCAGCTGTAATATCAGTTTTTGCCGGTTTTGACAACACAAGCCCCTATCAAATCAAGAGCTGAGAATGAAATCCCTGCCTGGAGCGATATTGCCAGTCCAACGGGGCCTTTCTTGTTATCTGTACAAAAAGACCTGACTAGTCAGGCTGATGAATTTCATCCTGAGATCCGGGACTGTGCCTATTATGCCTTGGGTGTCCAAGGCAAACAGATACGCCCCATATTGTTCGGGCTTTCATTGATGGCAACGGGATCAGAATTGTCGCGAATTGCTGAATTGCATGACAAACTTTCTCCTTCATACAGTGAAGGAGTGGAAGTTGCAGCCATTATTGAAATGGTGCACCTGGCTACGTTGGCGCATGATGATATTCTTGACGAGGCAGACATTCGTCGAGGTCAGCCGACACTTGCCAGAAAGTGGGGGAATGAGATAGCCGTTTTATTGGGGGATTGCCTGTTTGCCTGCGCGCTGGAAAGAGCTGCATTGTTGAAAGATCCGTTTGTTTTCCGAAAACTGGCTGTTGCTACGCGCAGGGTATGTTTTGGCGAAGCATTACAGGCGCATCAACGTCTGGGGTTTACGATGCAATGGTCAGAATATCTGGATGTCATTGCTTCTAAAACTGCGGAATTATTTGCTTTGTCCTGTGAATTAGGAGGTTTTATTGGCGGAGCTGATGAGTTTCATCGGAAAGCGCTTGCTGATTTTGGGATGTCTCTGGGTGTCGCATATCAGATGTATGACGATTGTGTGGATCTCTTTGGAGCTGAAAGTCAGGCTGGAAAATCTCTAAGGACAGATCTGGAGAAAGGAAAGTTGACACTGCCTACTCTGATTATTTTGAATGAGTCGCCAGCCGACGATTCGGAAGCGTTGCTGAATATGCTTAAAAATGTGAGTAAATATGGCTCTGAAGCTATTGTCGGTCGTTTGAACGAGATGGGCGCCCTGGAGAGGTCGGTAGACGAAATTCGAGGTCGGCTGAAAGTCGCGGAAAAAGCGTTGGATTCCTTACCAGACTCGACTGGAAAAGAGCGGCTGATTCAGATTTGTCATTATTTAGCGAGACAAACCACCCATCTCGGAGTTGGATAAGAAAGTCCTGGTGACTCGTTATTCAGCGTTGAGCAAATTGAGCGCTTTGCAGGGGAGTCAATGGGTGTAGTTGACGTGGTCGGATATTTAAAATAACACGCGGGTGTCTCCCGTTATGGACATGGAAGAGGAAGTTTCCCGCAAAATTAAACCGGAATTGACGGAGAAGGAGCTGGTCAGTCAAGCTCAAGCTGGCGATCTGGCCGCCTATGACGCTTTGGTAGAGCGTTACAGAGAACGAGTTTACTCGGCGATTTATGGGATGACATTCAACCACGAAGACGCCAACGACCTGACTCAGGAGGCGTTCATCAAGGCCTTTCGCTCACTAAAGTCTTTCAAGGGAGTATCGAGCTTTTATACATGGATTTATCGCATCGCCATTAATCGGACGATTAACTTCATCAAGCAAAAGAAAAACAAGCGTCACCTGAGCCTCAATGACCTCGATGCGAAAGTAGAGAATGATCCGGAGTTGGTCGAATTCATTTCGGAGGACACACCTCACAGAGACGCTAAAATTTCTGAGCTGAAAGAAAAATTGAACGAGGCTTTGTTGCAGCTGTCAGATACACACAGAATGGTTGTGGTCCTGCATGATGTACAGGGTTACTCCCACGATCAAATCAGCGAAATTATGGATTGCAACACCGGTACCGTGAGGTCTAGACTTTTTTACGCCAGACAACAACTTCAAGCGCTTTTGTCCGATTATCTCAGCCATTGATATGAACAAGTATTCTGACGACTTCGCCGAATTGAAAAGGGCGCTAGCTCTGAAGAAGCATGAGCGACCAGAAGAAGGTTATTTTGACTCTTTGTCCACCTCTATCAGAGAGGTTTTGTCAAAAGATCCCTCCCACTCTAAAGATCCTGAATTCAGTGAAGAAGCGCTCCGTGACTCTGTTTCGGATTGGTTCATGAATGAAGGAATCAGTACAGACCCATCTCCAGGAGCGCTCGATCGACATGGATCTCAGGATTCGGTTTGGGTTCGAGCAGCGAAGGCGGTGTTCTGTAGTTGGGATCTCAAGCCGGCGCTTGCTGGTGTGTATGCTATAGCTACCATCGGGTTGGTCGTTCTTGGATTTTTAATTGGATCCGACCCTGAATCGAATCCTTCAATGCCAAGTTCGAACATGTCGTCTTCGTTACCTGATCCATTCCGGCAATGGTTTGGTAGTGGAGAAACTATTACGACCAAAGCATTAAAAGAGTCTTCATCGGAGGGAGAATCCAGTTGGCCTCGCTTCTGGCCGGAATCCGTTCCGGATGTTTCCTCTTCATTGATGGATGGATTTCTGACATCAGCTTCTTCCAATGCTTCGTCTCAAGAAGATTTGGAACACAATCTTTGGAACGCCTCTCCCGGATTTCTTGCTGACCCGACACTGGATGAGAATGCCATTGGTTTGTTAAGAAGTCCCGCCTGGGCGATGCCTACAGAAGCTATCCTGGTCTCCACTAATCATAACCAGTTGCCCCCTGCGTTTTTTGAACCGATCCCGCTTGAATCCTATCCGGTCCGATATAACGAAACACCCTGACCGAGAAGATTCCGAATAATAAATATCTGCGCTTGTGTGAAATGTTGACTGCAATCATCATCATTTCACATGATACAAAAATCAATTATTCGATGGGGAATTTTAGGAACTGGCAGGATTGCGGGTGATTTGGCCACCGCATTACAGGTAATTCCAGATGCACACCTGGTTGCAGTAGGATCTCGTAGCCAGGAGTCCGCAGATGCGTTTGCAGCGAAGTTCTCTATCAGAAATGCTCATTCTTCTTATGAAAATCTTGTGAAGGATCCAGAGGTTGACGTGATTTACGTCGCGACTCCTCATCCAATGCACAAGGAAAACACTTTTCTCGCATTGTCTCACGGCAAGCATGTCCTTTGTGAAAAACCTTTTGCGTTGAATTCAAAAGACGCTGAATCGATGATTGCTTTTGCTCGCGAGAAAAAGCTGTTCCTCATGGAGGCAATGTGGACCCGTTTCTTTCCGCTGATGGAGAAGCTGCGCGAGATTCTTGCTTCTGGCGCCATAGGTAAAATTCAATTGTTCAGCGCTGACTTTGGTTTTCGTGGACCAAATGATCCAAGCGGGAGACTCATGAATCCCGAGTTGGGAGGAGGAGCCCTGATGGATGTAGGCATTTATCCGATTTCATTTTCATCCATGATTTTGGGAACACCTGATCGAATTACATCTATGGCGCAACTTGGTGAAACCGGAGTAGACGAATCCTCTGCATTTCTTTTAGGACATCCAGGAGGAGCTATCTCATCGCTTTACACAGCTATCCGAACGGATACACCGCATGAAGCCACTATCATGGGAGAGAAGGGGCATATTCGGATTCATTCCCATTTCTGGTGTCCACAAAAAATGACCATCACACTTGAAGGGCAGGACCCGGAAGTGATTGAAATGCCGATTGAGTCAAACGGTTACCAGTTTGAAGCCATGGAAGTCATGAAGTGTATTCGCGAAGGAGCTTTGGAAAGCTCAATCATTCCTCACAATGAAACCGTTTCAATTTTGAAGACATTGGACACCATTCGCCTGGAATGGGGATTGAAATACCCGGGAGAGTGAAGGGTATTTCACTAACAAAAAACCGTCGGCGTGAGAACACCGACGGTTTTTGTTCAATAACTTTTCGCAAGCTTGGCCTATCGATCAGAAAGAATCGAAATCTCCGAAGTCGGCGCTTTCACCTGGTAATTCAGGTTTGGCGATATAATCTGATGGAATTTCTCCCGTCAGGCTTTTCAGAAATGCTACCAAGGCATCCGTTTCCGCATCGGACAACTTTTGTCCCAACTGGTGCCAAGCCATTTTTTCGACCGCGTCAGCCAGAGTTTTGGATGAGCCATCGTGAAAGTAAGGTCCTGTTTTCTCAACATTGCGCAAGCTGGGAACCTTGAACATCATTTTGTCGGCCTCGCTTTTCGTGACCTCAAATCGTCCGGTGTCCTTATCGCTTGGCCATGCTTTCACCGCTCCTAGTTTTTGGTAGGTTTGACCTCCCAGAAGAGTTCCGGAATGGCATGATACACAACCTTTGGTCACAAAAACTCTGGCTCCTTTGAGTTCTTGGGCGCTCAGAGCATCATTGGATCCATTCAGAAATTGATCGAAACGGGATGGAGTAGTCAGATTGCGTTCGAAAGCGCCGATGGCAAGACCTACGTGATTGTAATTCATCGGCTTATCGCTTTCAGGAAATGCTTTTTCAAACATCTCTTCGTAACCTTCAATTCCTTTTAGCTTCTTGATGACAGCCTCGGCGGAAGGCATGGCCATTTCCACTGGATTCAGGATAGGACCTTTAGCTTGTTCTTCAACTGTCGAAGCGCGTCCATCCCAGAATTGGGCAATGTGGGCGTAGGCGTTGTAAGAGGTAGGTGAGTTTCTTCCTCCCAAATGTCCCCCAACACCTGGAGAAAACTGTTCGTTATCCACGCCGTAAGCTTCCAGGTTGTGGCAGGAGTTGCATGAAATTGAGTCGTCCTTACTCAGCCGTGCGTCGTAATACAACGCTCTGCCCAAATCCACTTTGGCTTGATCTACAGCGCTTCGAGGTTGATCGCTCAAAGGAAGCAAAGCTGGTTTGAACAATGCTTTGTAGCCTTGAAGTTCAGCCTGACTTGGTTCTGTCAATTCGGCTTGCAGTCCCCAGGAAGCGAGGGCCGCTGCCCCGGTCAATAATTTTGTTACGGTTTGCAGTCCAAAGCTTGTTTTCATGATTCTATCTAGTCGATCCATTAATAAGTACTTGGTTATGGATAGAGTACATTGGATTTGTTTCAGCGCAAAACCAGAATTGAAATTCTTTGGTTACAACGCCAGGTCTAATGAATTCAGACGTCAATATATGGGATATTATTTTAAGTAAAATAAAACAATCGCCAATCTGAATCAGATTGGCGATCGATTTACTCCTGTGGTTGGTTTGACACAGTCAACTCGACCAGTGGGAGTGAGTTTTATTTCCCTGACGCTTAATAATCTCCCATCCCTGCGTTCGGGGCTTTGTTTTTGCCACCGTTTTCCGGAAGGTCGGTGATCATACATTCGGTAGTAAGCAATAATCCTGCTACGGAAGCAGCGTTTTGTAGGGCTTCACGAGTGACCTTGGTCGGGTCGACAACACCTGCCGCCAGCAAATCTTCGTATTTGCCGGTGGCGACATTGTATCCGTACGCGCCTTCATTGGAGAGTACTTCCTGGACCACATAAGATCCTTCCACTCCAGCATTGGCGCACAGCTGGCGCAGCGGTTCTTCCAAAGCGCGGAGAATGATTTGCGCGCCATGTTTTTCATCAGCATCCAGTTTGTCGACCAACCCCGCAACAGCATTCACTGAGCGCAGCAACGCGACTCCACCACCAGGAACGATTCCCTCTTCTACAGCTGCTCGCGTCGCGTGCAGAGCATCATCAACACGATCTTTCTTCTCCTTCATCTCTGCTTCAGTGGCGGCTCCCACATTGATAACTGCCACGCCTCCGGCAAGTTTAGCCAGACGTTCCTGCAACTTCTCGCGATCATAATCGCTGGTGGTTTCTTCAATCTGACGACGAATTTGAGTCACACGACCCTTAATGTCATCTGCAGATCCAGCGCCTTCAATGATGGTGGTGTTTTCTTTAGTGACGGTGACGCTTTTCGCCTGGCCGAGATCTTCCAGAGAAACACTATCCAGTTTGATTCCCAGATCTTCAGTGATGAATCGTCCACCGGTCAGAATCGCTATGTCTTCCATCATGGCCTTGCGACGATCCCCAAACCCGGGAGCTTTCACCGCGCAGACATTGAGGGATCCTCGCAATTTGTTAACTACCAGAGTGGCCAATGCTTCACCTTCAACATCTTCCGCTACGATCAGCAACGGTTTACCAGCTTGAGAAACCGCCTGGAGAACCGGAAGCAGGTCTTTCAGTGAGCTAACTTTCTTCTCGAACAGCAAAATGTATGGATTTTCCAGAACGGATTCCATTCTCTCTGTGTCCGTGGCGAAATATGGGCTCAAGTAACCTTTATCAAACTGCATCCCTTCCACGACATCCAACGTGGTTTCCATCGACTTGGCTTCTTCGACGGTGATCACTCCGTCACGTCCCACCTGATCCATAGCATCAGCAATGATTTGTCCGATCGTGGTGTCCCAGTTCGCAGAAACGGTTGCAACCTGCTCAATCTCTCCACGTCCACTGACTTCCTTGGAAAGCTCTTTCAACGCCTTCACGGCTGCGTCAGTGGCTTTCTCAATGCCGCGTTTCACATAGATCGGGTTTGATCCGGCGGAAACGTGCTTGAGACCTTCCCGAAAAATCGCTTCAGCTAAAGCGGTTGCTGTGGTTGTGCCGTCGCCTGCATTGTCAGCAGTACGGGAAGCGACTTCACGAACCATCTGAGCCCCCATGTTCTGGTAAGGTCCTTCGAGTTCGATCTCCTTGGCCACGCTCACACCGTCTTTGGTCACTTTAGGCGCTCCGAAGCTCTTTCCGATAAGCACGTTGCGACCTTTGGGGCCCAGTGTTGCTTTGACTGCTTTTGACAAAGTCTGTACACCCTTCAGAATCTCTTTCCGGGCGGCTTCATCAAATATCATTTGTTTCTTCGACATATCTTTAATCTTTAAATTTGTATTATTAGCAATCCTCAGTTCAGAGGTTCATTCGAGAATTATTTCAAAATTGCCAGAACATCATCCTCACGAAGAATCAGGTAATCGGTGTCTCCAATCTTGATGTCTGTTCCGCCATATTTGCTGATCAGGATCTTGTCCCCAACGGCGACTTCAAAGCTGGTTTTATCTCCATTCTCCAGAGTCTTGCCGGTTCCGACCGCAATCACTTCAGCTTCTTGTGGCTTCTCCTTCGCCGAGTCAGGAATGATAATGCCGCCTTTGACTTGTTCCTTTTCTTCGATGCGCTTCACCAGGATGCGCTCACCTAATGGTCTAACATTTGTTGCTTGTGACATAAATTCCTTTCAATACACTCCGCTCCACTTAAAGAGGCGGTTTTTTCTTTAAATCAAAATCCCTCAAGCACCGTTTATGCCATGAAGAGTTGATTGTGTAATTCGCTGATAATAAAGCGTTTATTGAATAATGGCTTGGTTGTGGAGACCTGAAAAGAGTCTGGAGTGAGACAAAAAGGCTCGCTTGGCTCAATTTAAAGACAAAAAGGCCCATCCCGGTTGAATGGATGGGCCTTGATGATATAATTTTGCATTTTATGCGACCGGCGATCAGAACCAGGCTTCCACTCCAATTTGTAGAGTCATGGGAAGGCCTGGGCGTGGACCGTGAGGTTGTCTGGAGGCAATGTATTCACGGTCCAGGAGGTTGCGCACTCCGCCGAAAGCTCTCCATTTCTCATTGATTTGGTAGCGAGCGGAGAGGTCGAGCAGAAAATACGGATCCGTTTGTCCAAATCGCGCATCGGGTGTTCCATCGGGAGCCAGTTGAAGTCCTGTATTGGAGGCCGAAGTGAACATCGCTGGAACATAAGTTCCTGTCAGATAAAGCCCTGCCCGTCCCCATTCAAAGCCGGCTTCGGCAGTGATCTGGTATTCGGGAATGTATGGAACTTCCGCCCCGTCTTGTCCTCCGGCGAAAATAGATTCCGGGTCTGCTGAGTTGGCAGCTCCGTCAAAGCGCGCATGCGTGTAGGTAAATGCAAGAGTCAGAGGTGTACGAAATACCCAGTCATTGGCCTGACCTGGATCATATTGTGCTGAGAGTTCAGCTCCGTGCACGTCGATGTCTCCGACGTTTTCAGGACCTGTCACACCTCCGGAAGCTCCGATACTGTCGCCAACAATCAAGTCCGAGAAATCGGAATAAAAGTAAGCAAATTCAAAACCTATGGCTTTGGGATCTCGACGGAATTTCACTCCTGCTTCGATATTGATTGAGCTTTCTTCTTTTAAATCGCCACGAATCGCTTCTCTTGGACCTGGAATGGCATAGCCTCGATAAGCGCTGGTGAATAGATTCCAATCTTGCGCCAATTGGTAGCCGACACTGAGTCCTCCAGCGGCCACTCGCAGATCATCTTCTTCCGCAATTGGAGAACCGGCGCCGTCTGTGCGTCTGAAATCCTGTTCATAACGCTGTGAGATATTTTCAAATCGAGCGCCGGGTTTAATGGTCCACTGCTCGTATTTAATTTCATCCTGAGCGTAGATAGCGAAGACGCCTGACTCCTGGATTCGGTCCCCCGCAGATCCACGAGCAGTTTCGGTGGATCCTACGATTGCGCCGTTTTGTTGTTGAAACTCTTCTTCCCATTGGAATCGATCTTCTTCGTCATAGTGCAAACGAATGCCCAGTTCAGCCTGGTGGTCGAGTTCTCCGGTTTCAAAAGCATATTGAGCCGCGCTTTGGATCCCATAGAGTTGGTAATCGCGATTATTGTGGCGGACTCTTAAAGTTCCGTCCGCCTGACCGCGAAGGATCGCCAGGCCGGTGGGATTGACCAGCGCCTCTGAGAGGGAGAATCCTGGATTGTCGAGTGCATGGAGCTTAAACCAATCACGGTGAAAGAATTGGTAATAGGCGGTAGTGGTCAATGTGAGGTCGGCGTTTAATTCGACAATATGTCGGAGATTCGTACGGTGGTTGTAAGAGTCAATCTGGTCGAATCGGGTGGCTGCATAGCGTTGGAAAGGATCATTCTGAAAATCGGCGTCATTCAGTCCCAGGTAAGTTTCATCTGCCAGGAAGTCAGAATAACCATACTTCAGTTCCAGGCGGTGATACTTATTCCAGTCAGGTTCCCAGAAGATTTTTACCATAGGTTCCATTCTGCGAAATCCTGTATCGTCACTGCCTGGATATCCGGCAGCTGATTGGATGGTTTTGAAACCGTCACTCTGATGAAAGAAACCTTCAACAAGATATCCGAAATTTCCGTAATTCTCTGTTTTTTCAGTTCCTCCGAAATAGGCATGAGCTAGCATTTCGTTGTAACTGCCATAGAAGGTTTTGAAATAGGTTTGACGGGCGCCCGGAATGGGTGTGGAGATAAAATTGAGCGCGCCGCCGGTGATTTGCGGACCATACTTGATCTGGCTGGAGCCCTTCAAAGCTTCGACTCCTGACATCCTTCCTACGGTTGGGAAATAGTAAGCGGAGGGAGACGAATATGGAGCTGGAGCGGTCAGTATACCGTCCTCCATCACGGTGATTTTTCCACTGCGACCTGGATCTACACCGCGAAGTGAGATATTTGGGAACAAACCGTATCCATCTTCTTCTCTAACATAGACACCGGGGGCTTTCCTGAGAGCGCGATTGATGTCGGTTACCTGGTGGATGCTCAGGTCTTCTACATCCAGAAATGTGGCGGAGCTGGGAAGTAAAGTTGCATTTTCCTTCGATCCGACCACTGCCATTGCGGGTAGGATGGCGCTGGGTGTGGCATTATTGGAAGTAACAGACTCGTCAACTGTTTCGGTGTTCTCCTGAGGTGATCCTGAGAAAGCGGACAATATCAGCAGGACAATCGAGAGTTGGGGATGATGAACCAAACGGCCTGTTTTACTTGATTTATGCGGATTAGGATTCTTCAAAATTATGGCTGATATGATTAGCTATAGGTTACAACTGTTGCTGAGGAGAACGGTCTGAATAAATTGATAATGAGACGCGTTCTCATGGTGAATGGGACTTAATCTCAATAACCCTCTGTGGGTCAACATTCTTTTTTAAATTAATCATTCATTGCCGTTCAGATTTTTCTCCAAGACATCAACGACGAAAAAAAACCGTCCGCTGTTCAAAGCTGACGGGGTGAAAATCGAGTCACTGATCAGAATCAGTCTACTCATCAGATCAAACTGGATGGAATTGGAAGGCAGGCAGGGTCAAGTACTTGCGGCTCTTCTGCGATCTCGATAATCCCAATAGCGGGCAATCCAGATACAGCCTTCGAATAGCGCATAAAGTGGACCTCCCAAAAGAACCATACTCAGGGCATCAGGAGGAGTGAGAATGGCTGCGACGATTAGGCAAACGACGACCATGATTCGGCGGTTGCTCTCAAGTTGTTGATAAGTAATAAGCTCCAGCTTGACTAACGTCAAAATGACCACTGGCATTTCAAAACTGATCCCCATTCCCAGCATGAATTTTAAAACAAATCCGAAATACTCAGTGGCGAGCCAGATTTCGGACGATAATCCCAGCCATTGTGAATACCCGGCCAGAGCTTTAAGAGAAATATTCAGAACCAGGAAATAACAAAAGCTAACCCCGGACAGGAAGAGTCCTGCCCCAATAATGAACGCGATTCCCAAATACTTTTTTTCTTTTGGCTTTAATGCTGGAACGACGAAATCCGCTAAAAAGTAAAAGATGAATGGGGCGCTGATAATGATTCCTCCAAAAAAAGCCACTTTTAATGCGATAATAATGCCAACCGCCGGCCCTTGAGCCATCAGTTCCACATTAACGCCTGAGTCCAGCAGTGGCTTTTCAAGAAATGCTATCAGAGTATCTCCTGCGACTAAACAAACAACCATCCCCACCACCAGGG
>JAUIHU010000069.1 GCA_030432175.1 Verrucomicrobiia bacterium
AAGGAATTAAATGCAGGTATGGCCAATTTTGAAGTGGATCAATTTGAAGTGGATGTTCTGGAGAGAAGTGAAACCAAGCCAGTTCTGGTGGATTTCTGGGCTCCCTGGTGTCGCCCTTGTCTGGCATTAGGACCGGTTCTGGAGGAAGCCTATCAAGAATCGGCTGATGGTCGCTGGGAACTGGTCAAGGTGAATACTGAAGATCGCCCGGAGCTGGCCCAGCGTTTTCAGATCCGAAGCATTCCCAGTCTGAAGTTGTTTGTAAATCGTGAAGTAGTCTCCGAACAACACGGAGCCTTACCGAAGAAAGCCATTCTGGATTGGTTGGAGGAATTCATGCCAAACCCGGCTCAGGGATTACTGGACGAAGCCACATCCTCCCTGGAGGCTGGACAATATGATAAATGTGAAGAAATAGTTCGCGGCTTACTGGAGGAAAATCCGGATAATGATCCCGCTCGCTTATTGCTGGCTCAAACTTTATGGAGCCAGGCCCCTGCAGAGGCGCTTTCGATCCTTCAACCCATTCAACCCGATTCCGAGAGCTACGATACTGCTGAAGCGCTGCGTGCCCTGCTCAACGAATTCGAATTTCTGACCTCTGACACTGGAGCTGCCCTTCCTGACGGAAAGGGCAAGGAAATCTGGATCAGTGGCTTGAAGGAAGTTGGAAATCGAAATTGGGAACCTGCTTTGAAAGCTTGGATTTCCGGACTCGAATCCGATCGTCATTACCGGGACGAATGTTTCCAAAAAGGGCTGAAAAGCATTTTCGTGTTGCTGGGAATTCGCCATCCAATTGCCTCAAAATATCACCGTGCTTTCACAAGCGCGCTGTATTCATAATTTAAAGTCTGGAATTCCCCCTTTCACCAAACCGAGCCTCGTTGGTCACACGGAGACTCAATCCTGGTTGATGAGGGGGATAGCGCCTTGGATTAATTTATGGATCAAAACTCCAAATATTGAAGAAATCAGAGATGATTTTTATTTTGATTCAGAAGTTTCCAGCTTTTTCAGCTTCTCCAGTTTGGGTTTGATCACAAAATAGCAGTAGGGAGCATTTGGATTATTCTTGAAATAATCCTGGTGATAATCTTCTGCAGCATAAAATTTTTCAAACGCTTCCAGCTGAGTGACAATTGGCGATCTGAACAAACCAGCAGCTTCTTTCATCGATTTTTCAGCGACCTTTTTCTGCGACTCATCATGGTAAAGAATAATTGAGCGATACTGAGTTCCAACATCCGCTCCCTGACGGTTGAGGGTAGTCGGATCGTGTGATTGCCAGAAAATTCCCAGGATTTGTTCAAAGGAAATTTTATCAGGATCAAAGTCGATCTGGACCACCTCAGCGTGGCCGGTCGTTCCATTGCAAACGGCCTCATAGGTTGGATCTTCAACATGCCCAGCGGAGTAGCCAGAACGAACGTCCTTAACTCCTGGCAGACGTTCAAAAACTGCCTCCACGCACCAGAAACAACCTCCTCCCAATGTAGCAGTCTTCAACTCCACATTGGAAGTGCCATGATTAGATTCGTCTGATTCTGAAGCTGCGGGAGTTACCGGGTTCGCTTGTGGCTCCTTGGGAGTGTCTGCCTGGGTCATGTTGAGTATAGGTTGAGTTAGAAAAAAAAGAGCTGCCATTCCTGAGATGCCAAGACATACCCAGGGAGCTGAGGTTCGGTTCAAGATATTATGAAAATTCATGCTGACAGGTTAATAGGTAATGGAGGTGTTTCAATATGGATTCTTTAAATCTCTGTACTGTTCAAAGAATACGGCCAGATTCAGTGACGAATTATGATAAAATTGACTTCAAAAATTGGCCGTTTTGAACCATAGTTAGAATCAATCGAAGCCATTACCATCCTTTGGTCGGTTGGATTGATTCACATCGTTCATCCGAAAGATGGCGATTTATCGAAAAAAGTTTAGAGTTAAATACATAACAATCAGGGCCCACGTCGGACGGAGTCTGACGCTCAGCGAACGGTTCCGCGTTCATTTTGTTTAACCAAGCGGCGCCTCAAGCGGGTAGAAAAGGCAACCTATATGAAACTTATTTTAACGACCCATAACCTCACGAAAACGGATGCCATCGAGAACCATATCGTCGGGAAAATCGAAAAACTCGAACATATTGATCCAACTGCGATTGATGCCCGAGTGACTATCGAACATGATCAGACGAAGGCTCCTGAACAGCAGTTCGGCTGTTCCATCCGACTTTCCGTGCCGGGTCCGGATCTGTTTGCAGAAGATTATAAAAGCGACTTGTACGCAGCCATCGACCGTGTCACCCAAAAAGTCCAGCAACAGATCCGTAAGCGCCACAGCAAAGATAAGGCTCGCAACCACTCCGAGGCAGCTAAATTGAAACAACAATTTCAGGAAGAAGACCAGAATTCTCACTCGGTCTGATGGATCCAATTGTTTAATTCTCTTTCCGGGCGAATGTTCATCATTCGCCCTTTTTTATGTCCCAGGTTCAGCCATCGTCCAAAATGCCAAACTTCAAGTCCAATGCCCAATTATGGCTGCGTTCCCGTTTTGGTCTGACAATGACGTCCGAACAAAACCTGATCGAAGACTTTGCGGTTCTACTGAAAGGAACTGAAATCAAATGGGTCGGCAAATGGAAAGATCGACCTGAGATTTCTATAAATCATCAATCAGACGTCGCCAACTTTGGAGACCGCCCCCAAAGTCAGGACTGGGCCCCTCTTCATCCAGACTCCCATGGAATCGTCGACCTCGGAGACGCTTTGGTTTTCCCCGGACTCATCAATGCTCATGCGCATCTCGAATATTCCCACTTGCACGGAGAAAAAGAGTCTACTTCAAATTTTGTGGAATGGATCCAATGGATCGTCGGAGCGAAGAGCGCTTGGTCCGATCTGGATTTTGAGCGCTCCTGGATAACCGGAGCCAAGCAATCCTTAAAACACGGATGCCTCTGGATAGCCGATCACCAATCCTGTTGGCAAAAAAAGTGGACCCAAGCTGACTGTGTTTCAGCACATAACGAGCCACTTCCTAAAATTATAGCCTTTCCTGAATACATCCATTTCACCCCAAACCCCGAAGTCATCAAGCAGTACATTCAAAATTTCCAGGACTGGCGAAATGATTGGATCGAAGCGCGCCATAAGACAGATCCACGACAACTCTGTGTTCAACAAATAGGCGCTGCTCCGCATGCTCCATACACAACATTGACCAGGCATCTTCAAAATCTATCAGACATTTTTTCAAACGAGGCATTTCCTTGCACCATCCATGTCGCTGAATCTGCGGAAGAAATGGAGATGTTTCTCAATCAATCGGGAGCATTGTATGAAATGATGCAACGTCTAGGCCGCCCTGCAGAACAAAGAAAGCAGTCCCCATTATCCTGGATCAATGAATCTGGTTGGATGAACTCCCGAACCATCCTGACTCACATGAATCACCTGAATTCAGATGATTGGCAAATACTCCAAAAATCAAAACCTTCCATCGCTCACACGCCTCGATGCCATGAATACTTCCAGCGGGATCCTTTCCATTTAAAACCATTTATTGAACGAGGAATCCCGGTCAGTCTGGGAACCGACAGTTTGGCCAGTGTGTGCGCTTCTGACTCAGCGCCAGCCGAGCTGGATCTGAAAGCTGAAGCCCGCCTCTTTCAACAGAATCATCCGGAACAATCCTTTCTGGACACCCTGGCTCGCATCACCACCACCCCGGCCAGAAGCCTGGGAATTCATGATTGTGCAGGCCAAATCCAACCCGGATTCTCCTCCGACCTTAGCTGGATTAATCTCGATTCAGATACCACAATTCCAACCGCTGAAACTGCCGCAGCTATTATTTTAAATACGAAAAGCCCTGTCTCAGGCATCTGTATGACAGGAGTTCCAATGCTCAGAAACCCTTCTTTGAATGAATGTGAAAATGGATAAACATGCTTCGTCAGTTTTAATCATTGGCGGAACGGGAGCCCTGGGAACGGCCTTGATCCGCGCTTTCAAAGAATTGCACTGGATGGTTTATGCTACCAGGCATTCCAGACCCGTTCCTGAACAAAACCATCCGGACCATTGGCTGACAATAGATTTATTCAATCGTGATTCGATCCAAAAAACAGTCCATGAAGCTGGTAAAAAGGCGGGATCCCTGTCAGCTGTGATTCATGCAGGTGGCATCACCCAGGATCAGGCGTTGGTAAAGATGAATGAAACCGACTGGGACTCCGTGTTGAAAGTCAATCTGAGTTCCGTTTTATATGTCGCTCAAGCTGCTTTTCCGTTCCTGGACGGACCAACAGTGAGTCATTTCGTCATGGTAGGATCAATGGCCGCCAAAGCAGGTCATGCAGGCCAATCTAATTACGTCGCTGCCAAAGCAGGTCTTCAAGGACTCACTCAATCCCTTGCGCGTGAATGGGGTTCAAATCAAATTTGCGTCAATACCGTCTGGCCAGGTGTCATGCCTTCTAAAATGACCAAAAACCTGACCGGCAAACGATTGGAGAGTTTAATTCAATCGAACAGTTTGAATAAAATGAGCGATCCATCCGAATCTGCAAAGTTCATCGCTTTCCTTATCAGCCAAATGACTCAGGTCAGCGGACAGACATTTAACCTCGACAGTCGGCTCCATCGTTGGACCTGAAGCGGCGCCTCCGAACTCCCCTCTTATGAATTCAGCAAATTCATCTCGACCTGCCAACACCTGTCTCGACACCATTCTTTCTCAACAATTGAAAGACTGGAGCGCTCAAGGTTTGACCCGTTCACTGCGTCTGGTGGGATCCGCTCAAGATTCGGAAATCAAATTCAACAACCGCAATGTCATTAACTTTTCTTCCAATAATTACTTAGGTATCAGCAATCATCCTTCAGTAATTTCCACACTACAAGATTCTGCTGATCAATTCGGCGTCGGCTCCGGAGCCTCTCGATTGATTTGTGGATCTCAATCTCCTCATGCTGAATTGGAGTCAGAAGTCGCCACATGGAAGCAGGTTCCAGCATGTTTGACATTTACCTCCGGCTACGCAACCGCCACAGGAACCATACCAGCATTGGTTGGATCAAAAGATTTCATCCTGCTCGACAAATTAAGTCATGCCTGTCTGATTGACGGCGCTCGCCTCTCAGGGGCAACGATTCGGGTGTTTCCGCACAATAACATGGAGCGACTGGAAAAACTGCTTCAGTGGGCGCAGAAGAAAAAATCGTCCAGTAATTCTGAATCCAGGATTTTGATTGTTACGGAAAGCGTCTTTTCAATGGATGGAGATACTGCGCCACTGCAGGAAATTGTGAATCTGAAAAACCATTACGGCGCCTGGTTGATGGTTGATGAAGCACATTCCACCGGAGTTCAAGGCCCCGCAGGCGCTGGATGTATTGCTGCTTTAGGACTCCAGAAGGAAGTTGATGTGCAGATGGGAACTTTCAGTAAAGGACTAGGTGTGGCTGGAGGGTTTATCGCTGGATCTCAAACATTGATCGACTGGCTGATTCATCGGGCGCGGAGCTTTGTCTTTTCAACCAGTCCGCCCCCTTCGACTGCAGCCGCCGCGCTGACCGCTGTGCAAATCGCGCGCTCAACAGAAGGGGATCAACTGCGAGAGAAACTTCAGTTCAATATTAAAAAATTGAAATCGCTACTGAAGGAATTACCCTGCAACCAGATTCACAATCAATCGGCGCTTGAGCAGAAATCAGAATCAGTCGCATTGGGACACAACCCGATCCTACCCTGGATTGTCGGCGACGCTCGCCAAGCCACACATTTCTCCAACCGACTGTTAGAAGAATTTGAGATCCTGGCTCCAGCGATTCGATTTCCGACTGTTCCCAGAGAACAAGCTCGAATCCGTTTCACAGTGTCAGCCAGTCACAATCAAAATCACTTCACCCGGCTGGAGCAGGCGCTTCAGTGCATCTCGACTGCGCAAGATCCCAATCCTGGACGATAAAAATGGAAATGCACATTGGGATGATCCGCTAACAGTGACATCGGAACTGACGAATCAACAATCTTCTGTGAAATCATCCAGGTCGTCAGGCGCATTCCAAATGGATTGTCATGATTACCAGCCTGCCAGATCGATACGCGCTCTGCCTGCCAGGTTTCCACCGGTCCGACCGTCACCGCCTGAGTTGGCACCAGAGACACATTTCCTCCGCCGGAAGTTCGAGCATTCTGAGCCACGGTCAGCGGATGTAAATCAACGACCCGCGTTCCAAGTTTCCGGTATTCTTCCGGTGATGGTGGAGCGTCTTTATATTCTCCTGTCCGTTTCAACGGATCATTAAACGCCCAGTGCTTGACATCCCCTTGACCTCCCTGCATGACCGCGCATTTCACTCCGCTCCACGAATCCCTAAATGCCTGCGTGTCAGCCTTTGGAAAATGCAAATGCGCGTCTCTGGGCGCCAGTTCAGGACGGATACGGTCGAAGCACAGTTCACGGTCCGCTCGCTCAAAAGAAAGTGGATGATCAGCAGGAACTTCCTTGCCATCCAGGATCCATTCGTCCATACCCCAAAAATGCCCGTCCCGAACATCCAGGTTCAGATCATTCACCAGACGCGCTACCAATGGCAACTGTTCTGTTGGGCCGATCGGACCACATATACCGACCGGATTATCTGGAGTGGAAGCTTTCCAGGCTTCGATATACTCCAACGCTTCCGCCAGGTAAAAATCCTCCAGCGTATCGTGGAAGTGAACCTGAAAACCAGGACGCGACAACTTTTGAAAATCCGCTGCCTCCAATTTCGCGGCAGCCTCAATGATTTCCTGATCTAACGTGGTGTAATCCCACCAATCCGGAGCCACACAACTAATTTTTCTTGGCATAAAACTGAATATAGAAATCCCCGACAAGAAATAACAGCTCTGTTTTCTCCGTTTCAATTCTTGCCCGCAACTGATTGAGCGGGATAAGGTGAGAAAAGGAAAGGAAATGAAGGATCGCAAGGACCTTAGTTTTATTGTGGAGAGCGGCGCAGATGTGCGCATGATTGAAGGGATACGGAAGCATTTTGAGCTTCGTGTTCTGGCGCGTCGTATTGTGGGAGGCGTGGAAATCAGTCGTCCACCCAATCCGCCGGCAGATATTCAAGTGGGCCCACCATCTCGTCTTGGGTTTGCTCGGGCGACTCGGGATTATCTGAAAAAGTCTGAACTACCTGCAGATTTTGTCCTCGCTCAAAGCTACGGGATGGCGGCCTATGCAGCCAATCAGTATGGCAAACGTAACGGCGTTCCAGTGTTTTTGCTGGTTTGTAACTCGGTTGAAGCCTACTACCGAAGCAGACGCAAGGCCAACTACCCAGAAAAACCATTCCGCTGGAGGGAATATCTTCCCATCCTCCTCATGGCTCGAGTCAACGCCCGATTTCCCTGCCGCTACATCGCTTTGAGTGAAAGTTTGAAATCCACAATTGTTTCACATGGAGCGAATCCAGATCGAGTAGAAGTCATTCCTTTGTACGGAGTGGACACTGAGATTTTCCAACCTGCAACCAAGGATAAAGTAGAGTTAAAGAAATCTCTGAACCTTCCAACTCAAGGATCGGTTATATTTTTTAGCAGTCGATTGTCTCCAGAAAAAGACGCTGAGACTTTATTAGAAGCCTTTCGTCTGATGATCCAGAATTCGCCTGAAAATCCTCCATGGCTCTTGACATTGAGTGGAGGTTATCGGGCGGTACTGGATAAAGCCAGAAAACTGGGCATTGAAGATCAGGTCATTGCCAAGGACGCTGTCCATCCAACGGAGACACTACCGGCGTTTTATCAATGTGTGGATTTATGCGTACAGGCCAGCCGTGAAGAAGGACTTGGATTTTCACCTCTGGAAGCGCTTGCTTGTGGATGTCCAGTTGTGGCGGCTTCAGTTGGGGGATTGACTGAAACCATTCGGGAAGGAATCACGGGATGGAGCTATCCGGTGAGTGATGTGGCTCGATTAAAATCTCAAATGCAATCCGCTTTAAATGCGCCGAAAGAGGAAACCCAACGACTCGTTAGCGAAGGTCAGAAAATGATTCGTGATCATTATGATTCCGATGCTGTGTTTCTAAGATTTAAAGAACACCTAATGCAATATTCAGTGTAAGCGCTTCAGTATTGTATGAACGCCAACCGCCATCATATTTCTATGCCAAACCAACAATTCCTTGAATGTCCATGAAAAACCAGTCATCCGGAAAAACTAGAAATCAAGCGGTTGAGGAAGGCCATTACGCCAGGAAGCAAATCCACTGTAAAAGTCGGCTGATTGCCTGGAGTCACCAAAGCCGGTTCGATTATGGATTAAAACTGGCTTCCGGATTTGGTGATAAAGTGGTCCTGGACTACGGATGTGGCGATGGAACTTTTCTAGCGATGCTCAAGGACTCTGATCATCCACCGCTGAAATCAGTTGGCGCAGAAATAACAGAGGATCTGATTCAAGACTGTATCAGTCGTCTAGGCTCTCACCAGGACATGGAATTCACTTCTATTGAATCATTGAAGAGTCCGGAAAATGATGGACGGTTTGACGCATTGTTCTGCATGGAAGTTCTGGAGCATGTGGTTGAGCCGGTTCCGATACTGAATGATTTTCATCGCTGGCTGAAACCTGGAGGATCACTCGTCGTCAGTGTACCCGTCGAAACCGGCCCCGCGCTGCTGGTTAAACAAATGGCAAGGAGAATTGCTGGGTGGCGTGGGCTGGGAGATTATCCTGGATTCGATCCGTACACCTGGAGTGAACTTTTCCGCGGACTGGTCGCCGGCTCCAGCCAGCATATTCGCCGTCCAATTCACCGCAACGAAGCCGGAGGCTACGAATCCCATGATCACAAGGGGTTTAACTGGCGGTATTTGAAGAGTTTGTTAGAAGAAAATTTCACTGTCACAGCGATTCACGGAACTCCACTGCAATGGGCTCCGATTGGCTTTTGCAGTCAGGTCTGGATGATCGCCCAGCCAAAAAAGACAGACAAGTCATGATGACGGATCCCGCCAACCAGTCGATTTCCAAATCAGAAAAGGCATCCATCGGAATTTTCAGTTATGGATTGCCATGCGCTGATGAAAAGCGTGGCGGGTTCGAACGAGTCACACATGATCAGGCGCAGGGATTGGCCAGGTTGGGATACAAAGTAACCGTCTGGACTTACGACCCAAAACCCGTTGGCGCTCTATATGAAGTTAAATCATTACCGTGGAAGAAATTTTATCGAAGCTCAATGGGACCCAGGTTCCTGATGGGTTACCTGGGGAACATTCTCGCTTTGCTGCCAGATTATGGGGATGTGGATTTACTCATTGCCCACGGCGACAGTCTTCTGATGCCTGCGTTGAGAAAACCATTGATCCGGGTGATGCATGGCAGCGCTTTGGAAGAAGCCAGAAAAGCGACCGGCTGGATCCGGTGGATTCATCAAATGGGAGTTTATGGACTGGAATGTTTGACTGCATTCACGCAAAAAGGAGCCGTAGCGGTCAGCGAGAACACTCTCGACTCACTCCCTTCAATCAACAAAGTCATTCCAAACGGCGTCGATCTTTCCGCCTTTCGGAAAAATTCCAACGAAAACACTGGACACCCAACCCTTCTGTTCGTGGGGGCTTTGGGTGGCAGAAAGCGTGGGAATCTTGCTCTAAAATGGTTTCAGGAAATTTGGAAACCGGCAGTTCCTGGTCTCGAACTCCACATGGTTTGTGAACCGGGTCCGGAGATTTCTGGTGTATTCTATCACTACGGTGTTTCCGATGAGCGCCTTGCTGAACTTTATCGCCGATCATGGGTGTACATTTCACCCAGCTCCTATGAAGGATTTGGACTGCCTTATGTAGAGGCCATGGCCAGTGGAACTCCAGTTGTAGCTACACCCAATCCAGGAAGTCGCGAGGTCCTGGCCAATGGAGAATTTGGCATTCTGGCCTCGGATGAAACCTTTGCTGATGCAACGCTTGACCTCATTCGCGATTCTTCAAAACGTGAGACCTGGCAGCTCAAAGGTTTGGACAGATGTCAGAATTACTCTCTTGATTTGATGGCGAAAAGATATGCAGAGTTGATCGAATCCATGCTGGCATGCTGACTAAGGCGCAAAAAAACAAACTGAGAAGAAAACCCGAGCCAGTCTTGGAAGTTACTTCTGAGGTCCATTTGGGTCACGAAACTCCAAAGTGGGGTTGGATTGAAATATTTCTAATCGCACAGCTGTTGTCTCCCGCCTTACTTTTTCTTCCTGGATCTCAATCGTTTCGCCCCATCATTCGTGGAATGCCATATGCTTCCAGTTTGGGAATGTGGCTTTTGCTTTATGCGAAAGCGCAGAAAAAGAAGAAAGACCTCAGCGCCCGGGCTGATACGACGCCAGAACAGGATATTTCGAATAAAAATTCAAGATCTCGTCGCAAGAAGAAATCAGAAGCAGCTCCTTCTGCAGCGGCGTCGCTTTTCGAGGTTCAAAAATGGATTAAATACAGCGTTGGGATTATAGCCGTCGGATGGGTAGTTCATCCGGATTCCCTAACGATCTCTGGTATTGGTTACATTTTATTTCATCTCAGCATAGCTGCTCCAATCTTTTGGGTGGGTGACTCTATCATCAATGGCAGACACTTGAACCGAATTGTCTGGATAATTTTTGCCAGCCACCTTCTCAGCGCTGAAATTGGCGCCCTTCAAATATACTATCCTGACCGATTCATGCCTCCCGAATTCAGTAATCTCGGATCAGAAATGAATGAAGCTTATGTTGAGTCGCTGAGCTATAAGGGAGCGGATGGTGAATATATCATACGTCCTCCAGGGCTGACTGATATGCCCGGAGGCGCAGGCATTTCAGGTATGTTCATTGGATTCCTGGGAATCACTCTGGCGACTCAGTTTGGTGTGAATACATTTGTCAGGATATTTTGCCTGACTGCCGCCGGTTCTGGGGTTTTTGTGCTTTACCTTACCCAGGTGCGCTCATTGTTTCTAATGATGATTATTCTGCTTTCCATCATGTGCTTTATCCTGGCCAGGTTGGGTAGATGGAAACAGGTCTATAGCATCGGAGGTATTGGTGTAGGTGTGGTAGTATTGGCATTTTCGTGGGCTGTCACAGTCGGAGGCGATTCTGTCAGGGAAAGATTTATGGGGTTAATGGAGGACAGCCCCATTGATACTTATCAGGAGCACCGGGGAGGATTTCTGCTGGTGACATTGGACAATCTTATTAATTATCCGATTGGACGCGGGGTAGGACGGTGGGGAATGGTGCCGATTTATTTACCACCTGGCCCCGGACAACCCAAGATGCTTCATGCCGAAATTCAAGTGACTGGATGGGCTTTCGATGGCGGTGTGGTTATGGTCGCAGTCATGTGGACAGCAATCGGGCGTTTACTCTACTTCATTTACCGGCAAGCTACACAAAACACAAACTTACGAATGGCTTACCTCATTGGTATTGTTTTCTGTTGTTGTGCTCTGGTTTTTGGCCAATCTTTTGCTGGTCCAGCATTCTCTACATCAGTGGGTGTCCAGTTTTGGTTTTTGGGTGGATGCATTTTCAGCCTGATCTCCAGGCAGGAGAAAGAGC
>JAUIHU010000070.1 GCA_030432175.1 Verrucomicrobiia bacterium
CACTGGAAATACAATAAACAAGTTAGCGCTTATGGGCGTGAGCCCTGGGAAAACCAGCCCCCCCACACACACCCAAGCCCAGAAAGCGCCCCCCAAAGCGCCGCAAGTAAAATCAAATCCCAGCTCCACTCGCCGAGCTGGGGCTCAGCGTTCCCAGGAACAGCCCCCGACCTAACTCTGCCCCTGAGGGGCAAACCATCATAACCCTGGGCGTAAGCCCTGGGAAAACCAGTCCCCCCACCCACCCAAGCCCAGAAAGCGCTCCCCAAAGTGCCGCAAGTCAAATCAAATCCCAGCTCCACTCGCCGAGCCGGGGCTCAGCGTTCCCAGGAACAGCGCCCGACCCGACTTTAGTTAGCCTCCACCAAGGAGATTCAAAAACTCCTCTTCCGTGAGTATAGGGCGCTCAAGTTTCTTGGCTTTCTCCAGTTTGGATCCGGCTTCTTCTCCTGCGACAACATAGTCGGTCTTTTTGCTGACGCTGCTACTGACTTTGCCGCCGACGGCTTCGATTTTTTCGGTGGCTTCGGGGCGTGTGAGGGTAGGGAGTGTTCCGGTCAGGACGAAAGTTTTGCCGGCGAATGGGAGTTCTTCATTTGAGGTCTCCTGATAAATGGACGATGTCATATTTATCCCATGTCGGTGAAGACGTTCCAGAAGTTCTTGATTGGCGGGTTCCCCCATCCATGCGCAGACGCTTTCGGCTATGATCTGGCCAACGTCTCGGATGGAGTTCAGGTCTTCGACGCTGGCGACTCGTAAGTCATCCATGGTTTTGTATTTCTTGGCAATGGCTTTGGCGACTCCAGCTCCAACATGCAGAATTCCCAATCCGAAGAGAACACGCCACATATCTCGTGTTTTCGAGGCTGCAATTCCATTGATGAAGTTCTCGGCGGATTTCTGTCCCATACGTTCCAATGACGCAACTTGCTCAACAGATAATTCATACAAATCGCCGACGTCTTTCACCCAACCCTTCTCCACCAACTGACAGGCCATGACTTCGCCTCCTCCGTCGATATCCATCGCCCTGCGTGACATCCAGTGAATGATCCGCCCGCGCGCTTTCGCTGGACAGTCGTGATTCACACAGCGCCAGACGACGCCGAGATCTCCCTCATCCTTTCCCTGAGCTTTCTTAACTTCACCCTGGCACTCAGGACATTCAGCCGGGAAGTGAAAAATCTGCTCCTCCCCAGTCCTGCGATCTACTAAAGCCTGCACGACGACAGGTATTATTTCACCGGCCTTTTCAACGACTACCAGATCCCCAATACGTATGTCTTTCCTTCGAAGTTCGTCTTCGTTGTGCAGTGTCGCGCGACGCACCATTGTTCCTGCCAAATGCACCGGTTCGAGCTCGGCAACAGGTGTCAATGCTCCGGTGCGCCCCACCTGAATACTGATGTCGGTCAGTCGGGTAATCCCCTGTTCCGCTTCATACTTGTAGGCCATGGCCCATCGTGGCGCCTTGCTGGTGTAGCCAATGCGTTCTCTGAGCGGAATGGATTCCAGCTTGATCACGGCTCCGTCGATTTCAAAATCGAAGTCATTGCGAATCTTATCCAGTTCTTCAATCGCTGCGATGAGCTCATCCGTGGAGGCGCATTTCCAGGTGCGCCTTGGCGTTTTCAATCCTAACCTTTGCAGGTAGTCCAGCAAATCGGATTGCGTCTTCGGAAAATCATCCGGAATCCCTTCCACCTCACCTAAGCCATACAAACTAATATCGAGCGGTCGCTGTGCCACCAGTTTGGGATCGAGTTGTTTTAAGGAACCAGCTGTCGCATTTCTCGGATTCGCAAATGGAGCTTCACCGGCCGCTTCCCGCTTTTCGTTCAAACTCGTAAAGCCAGATCGCGATATATAAACCTCTCCCCGAACTTCCAACTTCGCAGGCCATGATGTGGATCCTGTTCGGGAATCCAAAGTTGAAAACAAATCCGGTTGTGCAGTAGCTTTCGCAGATTTTCCAGATTTTGAAGTCTCAGATCTGTCTCTCAGTTTCAGCGGAATACTCCGGATGGTTTTCAGGTTCTCCGTGATAACGTCCCCGGTCACTCCATCTCCACGAGTCGCTCCTAGAGTCAACCGCCCACTTTCGTAAGTCAGACTGACTGCAACTCCATCAACTTTTGGCTCGACGACCCAGGTTAGTTTTTCTTTTGGCGCCAGTTTTTGGACTCGATTGACGAATTGAATCACTTCCTGCTTGGAGTAAGTGTTGTCCAGACTCAGCATGGGTAAATTCCTCTGAATCGTCGGGAATTTACCCAAAGGTTCTCCTCCCACGCGCTCACTGGGAGATCCTTCAACTTTCCAATCCGGATGATCCGTTTCGGTCTGGATCAATATTTTGTAAAGACGATCGTATTCACGGTCAGACGCCTTGGGTTCTGCCTGAACATAATAGGCATAATCCAATTCCTGAATCTGCTGAACCAGATCCAGATAATCTTTCTTGCTGGAGAGCGCTTGAATAGTTTCGGGCATGCAAATGGGTGCGCAGAAATTACTCCCACGCATTCACAAAGCTGTTTTTAATTTGATAAATTTTATTCGTATCGGAGCGCTTCGATCGGGTTCAACCGAGCTGCTTTGATAGCGGGAAAAATCCCGGCAATCGCTCCAACCGTCCCACTGAATGCCATGGCAATCATCATGGCTTCCCGGGTGATCACCGGCGCATTGCTGGTCGGAGAAATAATATAAATTACAGAGGTCAGCCCATAGGAAGCCAGCAATCCAGCTAAAGCGCCCAGGAACGCTAGTGTAATACTTTCCACTAGTATCTGAGTAAACACCGCCATCTGCGAAGCTCCCAATGCTTTGCAGGTGCCAATCTCCCGGATCCGCTCGTTGATGCTGGCGAGCATGATATTCATGATCCCGATGCCTCCCACCAACAAACTCAACCCCGCAATGATCCCGCCACTGATGCGAGCGTTTCTGATCCGCGTGTTGATGTCCTGAATCCGATCTTCTTGTGTCTTAAATGAAAAATCTTCGATTCCATTGTGTGTGGAAAACATGATGTTCTTAGCCTGTTGCAACGCCTTCGGCATCAATTCCATATCCGCCACCTTGATATCAATACTGCTCAGCTCAGGTTGCGGAGCGCCGTCGGTTCCGGACGCGGCTTTAAATTTCAACCACATCGTATTCAACGGAATGTAAACTGTATTGTTCTTACGCCAGAATGCATCCCGCCATTTCGATCCATATCCCTTCCGGCGCTGTACGCCTTCTTCTTCCTGTTTGCCTTCTTTCTTCCGCTTCTCTTCCAACTCACGCATGCGCCGCGCCATTTCGCTTTCGTAATGTTTAAACATCCCGACGATCGTAAAAGCTTGATCGTTGATCAGTACTTTTTCCCCAATCGGAATGATCTCCCGTCCGGTTTCCTGAGGTGAACCAAACAACTCGTCGCGAATTCCCGTGCCGATAACCACGACGCTGTTAGCGAGTTCCTGATCCAGATCCGTAAAAAACCGACCGTGCTCAACTTCAAACAAGTTCATTTCCAAAACCGCTGGCCAGACACCCACAAACTCCGAAGGGCGTGTGCGTTTGCCCCCTTTCTCAATCACTGCGCGGTAAGACATTTCTGGTGAAACGGTCCGCAACAGCGAGGCGCTTTTCTCAAGAGCAATCGCATCTTTCAATGTCCGCCCCGGAGCCTGATCCGCCAGATGCCTTTGATGCGCCGGAACTCCCTGAGATTCAATCAGCACCTTGTCCAATCCCCCCATAGCGATCATGCTTTCTTTCATCCCGTTTTCCATGCCCTTCACCACCGCGCTCATCGCCACCAGACTGGCAACTCCCAGCACGATCCCCAGCATGGTTAGCATGGATCTAAATTTATGCGCCCAAATCTCTTTCAGCCCAATGAGTATGGAGTTGTAAAGATTCATAATCCTGTCTGTCTGAATTCTTCGGTAACGATATTAAATCAAATCCATTCCGGCTTTTTAACACGATCAATCATACCTCAGCGCTTGAATCGGATGCAGCACGGATGCCTTGATGGCCGGGTATAATCCCGCCAGCGCTCCGACCATCACACTAAATCCAAATGCCAATATCATTGCGCCCAGCGTGATCACCGGTTTGTTTTCATCAGGTGAAAAGGATCCGATCAATTGCACGAGCACGTATGAGGCTCCCAATCCAGCAATCCCTCCGAAAATAGCGATCACGATACTCTCGATTAAAATCTGAATGAACACCGTGGCTGTGGTGGCTCCAATTGCTTTGCGAATCCCAATTTCCCGGACACGTTCCGAAATACTCGCCAGCATGATGTTCATGATTCCAATCCCGCCCACGACCAGACTGATCGCCGCAATCACTCCGCCGCTCATGCGCGCATTGTTGATGGTCGTATTGATTCCCTCGGCCCAATCTTCCTGAGTGCGGAATGAGAAATCTTCTATGCCGTTGTGTGTCATCAGCAAAACGTTACGCACTTGCATCAAAGCCGGGTTTAATAGTTCCACGGAAGGAATTTTCATCTGCAGGTTGGAAAGGCGCGGATCAGAGACCGGATTCTCTTCGGTGCCGGAGCGGAACTTCATGATCATCGTATTCAATGGCACCAGGATGTGGTTGTTTTTGATCCGGAAAGCAAAGTTGCTGCGGCCTCGATCCGCTTTATAAATTTGAGTTCCATCCTGATTGTTCTTGGCTGCCTCAATCGCCGCAGCCCGTTTTTTCAATCCATCTTGAGAATCATAATGTTCAAACATCCCGATGATCGTGAACGGCTGTCCTTGAATCACAATCACCTCCCCCAAAGGAATCACTTCTTCGCCAGTGACGGTTGGATCTCCAAATAGCTGGTCACGAATCCCGGTTCCGATGACACAAACGCTGCGCACTTCTTCATTGTCGATTTCATTGAACATGCGACCGTGATCAATCGTGTGTTCCATAAGTTCCAGCGATACCGGCCAGGTGCCTGACACGAAGAAAGGTTCTGTCATTTTATCCTGATAGGTCACTGTCAGATCGTTTCCCCATCGGCTCATCTCCACAGCTGGGGTCAGTTCGGAAATCAAATACCCATTACTGTCGAGCGCTTTGACGTCACTCAACCTCAATCCAGGAGCCTGGTCGGCAAGGTGCCTTTGGTGCAACGGCATTTCATCCGGATCTCTCGGTTCAATCTCAATCTTCTCCAACCCACCCATAGCCACCAGAGCCTCCTTCATTCCGTTCTCCATGCCCTGCACCAGCGCCGACATGGCGACCAGACTGGAAACTCCCAGAATGATTCCCAGCATGGTCAACACCGATCTGAACTTGTGCGCCCAGATCTCACTCAACCCGATGATGATTCCATTCCAGATACTCATGATGTCCTTCTTCCAATACGAATGTTCAAGTTCTAACCGCGATCCATGCCCGCCAGACGCGCGTCCACTTGATCCGCGATTTTCCCATCCCGAATCTCAATTTTCCTGGGAGTCACAGCGGCGATTTCCGGATCATGCGTCACCAACGCCAAGGTCCGCCCTTTCCGGTGTAGTTCATGAAATAATTCCAAAATTGCCTCGCCAGTGTGTGAGTCCAGGTTGCCGGTGGGCTCGTCAGCGAAGATGATTTTTGGATCATTCACCAGCGCTCTGGCAATGGCGACACGCTGCTGTTGTCCACCCGACAATTGACTCGGCCGGTGCTTGGCGCGATTCTCCAACCCCACCATTTCCAGAGCGCGCATCGAACGTTCCCGGCGTTCTTTTGAACTGACTGATCCATAAATCATTGGCAGTTCAACATTTTGCGTAACACTCAACTTGGGCAACAGGTTGAAGAACTGAAAAACGAATCCGATTTTCTTGTTCCGAATCGCCGCCAACTGACTTTGGGAAGCATTGTGAATCATTGTTCCGTCGAGCTGCATCGTTCCTGATGTAGGCGAATCAAGACATCCAAGAATATGCATCAACGTGGACTTTCCACTTCCGGATGGTCCAATAATGGAAAGAAATTCTCCTTCCTCAACATCCAGTGAAACACCATCCAGCGCGTGAATGGTTTCCCCACCCAGCTGGTAAGATTTCCGGATATCTCTCAGTTCGACTAAAGACATATTCAGTAAAGGTTCCAGGATCAAACGGATCAGGATTGCTTTGGACCCGGCTTGCCAGCGCCAGAGCCTTCTGCCCCAATGATCATGTTGTCATCCGGCATTTCCAGGGCCACGACGTCTCCTTCGTTCAAACCGGAAAGTATTTCAGCTTTGAAATAATCAGACACCCCGATTTCCACCATCACTTTTTCGAACTTCTCGCCTTGCTTGCGGTAAACATAACGAGCCCCGGTTTTGTCTTCTGTAAATACTGCTGCAAGTGGGACAGATAAAACATCAATGGCAGAAGTAACTGGAATCGTAATGTTGGCGGTCATTCCAGGTTGAACACGTGGATCCACATCAGTCAGCAGGATGCGAGTTTCAAATCCCTTAATGTTCTGTCGAATCGTCGCCTGGGGAGCGATCCGCTCCACCTCACCCTTGATGGTCAGACCCGCAACGGCTTCCACTTTAATGTCGACCGCGAGATCTGACTTTAAGTGAATAACATCCGCCTGATTGACATGCGCATTGATGATCATCCGGGACAGGTTGGCGATCGTCAGCACCTCTGTCCCGCTATTGAAGCCACCCGAACCCGAAACGGCCTGACCGACTGAGACCGGACGGGTCAGTATGGTACAGTCAAATGGAGCGAGGATGCGTGTTCTGGAAAGACGATCCGTAACGAGGTCCATGTTTTTCTGCGCCCGCTCAATGGCATTTTGCGCCAGCTCGTAGGTCGTTCGGGAATTATCAAAAACCTCCATGGAAATCAGCTTCTCTTCGAACAGTTTAGCATCGCGTTCGTAATCCCGCTTGGCTTTGTCGAGCTGCAGCTGGGCGCTTTGGATTTCCGTTTCACGGGATTCGATTTCGATTTGAATATCCCGGTCGTCCAAAGTGAAGAGAAGTTCTCCTTCTTTAACCCGATCCCCGATATCAACTGGCAGTTCCTTGATCCGGCCATTCACTTCAGGCCGGACGGATACCTGTTCAGCTGGAGTGATTTCGCCAGCAACCGTGACGCTGAATTCAATATCGCCCTTTTGAGCGGTCGCTGTTTTCTTTCGTTGGGAAATCTCAGTTTCAGCGCCTTCAGTTCCGGCGTTCTGTTTCTTAAACTGCTGGTACCCAAACCAGCCTCCCACAATAAGGACTACAATAATGATCCAGTTTTTCATGCCTTGGGTTTCAACTCTGCTTCTGTCAGTTCACTTCATCCTGCGTACGCGATCTATCTAATGGCGGAGCCGGTCTACAAAAGACCAGACTGTTTTTCACCGCGCGAGTTACAAAGATGGTACGGATTCAGAAAAAAACAACCAGCTTAGAAATGAAATTAGATCCCATTATTATTCTCCAGGAACTACGTACTCATCAGACGGATCAAATGCCGGAACCGGGATATTAATGAGTTTCATTTTGCCAACTGCCCGATGAACACAGCCCGGAGGAATATAAACGGCAGTCATCGGCTGCACCGGGATTTTTTCTCCATCCATCTCCAGATGCCCAGATCCTTCCAAAATTAAATAAATCTCGGTCATCTTTTTGTGATAATGGGGCTTTGCATCTTCCAGAATCTCCACGACATGCAGGCTGGCAACGGCTCCTGGGATTTCAGCAAACGCGCGCCTCGCCCAACCACACGGACAACGGGTTGGATCCAACTGATCCAACTGCGCCACCTGATACTTCCGCTCTCCGGCGACAACGCCCGAATCTGATGTAGAAAACTGATTTTTTTGCATAACTTCATTATCACCAAATCCACGGACCTAATCAAAACCAAACCAATCCTGATCAACTGAGTGAATCGGAAATCCTGATTCCTGATTCAATTGAACTATCCGCTTGATTCGACCCTGATCAGCGCTGCATTTAGTCAGGGATGGAACCAACAGGAGAAGCCCTGGGAATCATTGCCGGCAGTCGGGGTTTACCTCTGACTCTGGCTCAAGAAGCGCGTCGTCAGGGTGTCTTCCCAATTGTAGCGGTAGCTTTTGAAGGGGAAACGGATCCCGCTCTCGCTGATGAAGTGGATGAAATCGTCTGGATTCGTGTTGGTCAGTTAAAGAAAATGATTCGCGCTTTTTCGGATCGCGGTGTGACTCGATGCGTCATGGCAGGGCAGATTGCGCCCAGGAATCTGTTTAATATCCGTCCTGACTTTAAAGGGATCCAATTATTAATGCGGCTGCCGCAGAAAAATGCGCACACCATTTTCGGGGCGATTGGGGATGAGTTGGAAGCAGAAGGAGTGCGACTAATTGAAGCGCTGCCTTGGTTGAAACAGGTCATGCCTGAGCGAGGGTTTCTTTGGGGGCCTGCTTTAAAATCAGAGCGGTATGAAGATTTGAAATACGGATTTCATATCGCCAAGGAAGTCTCGCGTCTTGAAATTGGCCAAACAGTGGTTGTTAAAGAAGGAACGGTTCTGGCGGTGGAAGGTTTTGAAGGAACCGACGCCTGCATCAAGCGTGGGGGTGAATTGGCAGGAAAAAAGAAGGGCGCTGTTGCAGTCAAAGTAGCCAAGCCAAATCACGATATGCGGTTCGATATCCCTTGTATTGGAGCCACAACTCTTCAGAACGCCGCTGATGTCGGAGTGACTGCGATTGGGTTTGAGTCCGGGAAAACTTTAATTTTGGACTGGGAAGAAAGTCAAAGATTGTGCAAAAGTTTAAAGATAACTTTGTTTGGTCTGTAAATTTATCATAACGCCGCTAATAACCAGCCCTCCGGAGATCTACTACTTATGTCAGTTCCTCCAGACTTCCCAAATGATTCGTCACAGCCGGAATTTAATTTCCAGATTCCCAGGAAACTCTGGTCTTTTGAAACCGATGAACCGTTTCGAAACTGCCTGATTTGCAGCTCCGACCTCATCACGAATCCTTCATTGTATTTCATCAACAAATGTTTTCTGGATTCCGAGACGATTTTTGAAATGGCTCTCTGTCTGAATTGCCACCAACATCTCCGATCTGAATTGTCACAATCTTCGCTGAACCGGATCCAAAACTATCTCGAAGAATATCAAATAGAGCCGCGGTTGAATCCAAATCACGGCGAGAACGCATTTGAGGAACAGATCAGCAACTGCCTGATCAAGCGTCGCCCCTCTGAGCCCGGAGAAGAAATTCAAATCATAGCGTACTGTCAAGGACCTGAACTGGTTCGTCATATTCCTGCCATGATGCTCTGCTGGGAAGCCGTGCAGGATATGGAAAACCTGCTTTCAAAAGAAACCCGGGACGTGATGGATGGATTTACTGAGACGTATTTCGGACCGCCTTCAGGAGCTAAGAAACCAAAATGGGTCCCTATCTGAAACCCGCTTATCTTTCTTTGATCCAATTCATTACAATTTTTTCTTTGCCATTCTTTGAAAAGTATATATTATCTGGATCGTTAAAGTCCTATCCGTGCTAGAGGTCAGTGAGTCATTCTTTGCGCTTCAGTGTTCAAGATGATTTCATCCCAAAGTGGGCAGGTTGCCGACAAACAACTTAGTACTCATGTGTATTTGACGTAATTGTAAATCATCATGAGTACTAAGTTGTTTGTCGGCAACCTGCCTTACAGGTTGACCTCCAATGAGATTGAAGACATGTTTTCACAGTTCGGAGCCGTTACTGATGTGCATGTCCCCGTAGATAGAGATACTGGTCGCCCTCGCGGTTTTGCGTTTGTGACCATGGCCACAGCTGAAGAAGCTTCTGCAGCTACTAAAGACCTAGACGGTCAAGATATCGAAGGACGTAACATTGTTGTTAACGAAGCTCGTCCAAGAGAAGAACGCGGTGGTGGTCGCCGGGGTGGCGGAGATTTCCGTCGCTTCTAATGCATCGTCTGGGACATTAACCGTTCCAACATTTTCAAAACAACCTGCTGATCTAATTCGGCAGGTTGTTTTTTTTACACCTGTCATGGTAATTTCCACTTTATGGAAACCATCTCCCGATCGACTGCTCGATTCCAGAGAAGTCCCCTCCTGAAATTAGTATACGCCTTCCTCCTGATCGCCTGCTTCAACCTGCAGGCATTAGCACAACCCAGTCCTGAAAATGATTGGATCGGCGATTTCTATGAACCCGATTTTCCATTTTTTACCTCCACACTGGATGCCCGAGAATTCGGGGGGGCCAATCAAGATCATCCCAAAGCACAACCTTGGATCCAACAATGGCCGGACAATCTCATTCCAAGGGGAATCATTGTGCCAATCAACGACCATTGGATCGGATGCTTTGATCCAGACCTGCTCCGGTGGGCGCTGATTTGGGAATCTCCAAAACCCATCCAAATCGGGGCGGACTTCCTGACGATGCAAAGCATGGCTCAACTCTCCTACAGTAAACCCAATACGAAAACCGGTGGAGGCCAGAGAGGATTGAGTCGTCCTGTGGGCTTGCCATTGATGGGAACCAGCCTGACTCCGGGCTGGGTGACTGCAGGTAAAGATTTGACCAAACTAAGTGATCCAAGAAACCCCGGACCCGACCCGCGTGAACTGGGGAGAGGCCCATTGCCTGCCGATCTGGGGGAATGGAAAGGACTGGAAGTGCAGGACCGAACCCTGGTCTTTTACTACGCAATTCAAGGTGTGGACGTTTCCGAAAAAGTTCATTTGGGGCAGTCCGGCTGGACTTGGACCATTGAGTGGAACGGTGGTTGGACAAAGCCCGTAGATCAAGTTCTTGGCAAATTCCCAAAAGAAGCAGAACTGGAGATCAGCGCCGATCACCTCACCGCCACCTGGACTGCTCCCTCCATAAATGAAAGCTCCCTCAAGAGCCTCAAACTCACTTTGCAAAATGAAGACGCCTCAGCGCGGCTGGCTCTTCTAGACGGCTGGTTACTCATCAGGCATCCAGCCAGCCAGGAGCCGGGTCGTCTCACAGTCCGATTGTCAGACCTGTCAGACCTGTCGGACCCGTCGGACAGGTCCGACAACTACGATCACTTCGTGATCGACGAAATCTCCCTTCCTCAGCCCAACCCTCACGGCCGTCGTGTGCGTGTCTCCGGAATGGACTTTTATGGCGATGGCGAGACTGCAGCTGTTGTCACCTTCGACGGTGACGTCTGGCTGGTCGACGGATTCCTGTCTGACCCGTCATTGCAAACCCTGCGTTGGCGCCGCTTTGCTTCGGGACTCCACGAACCACAAAGCATCCACGCTGATGAGGACGGGATTTTTGTTTTTTCCCGCAACGGCATCGTCCGGTTGATCGATAAGAACGCCGATGGCAAAGCAGACGTTTATGAAAATTTCTGCAACCTGTTTGCTCAATCCGGCGAAACGCGCGAGTTTGCAATGGACTCTGTCCGCGCCGCCGACGGATCGTTTTACCTGGCTAAAGGCGGACAACAGGTTTCGTTTCCCGGCATTCATAATGGATCCATCCTCAAGGTTGCTCCGGAAGGAAAAAGTTTCGAGGTCTTTGCCGAAGGACTCCGCCAGCCGTTCCTCGGATA